>NZ_CP037951.1:87500-292500 GCF_004358445.1 Parashewanella tropica | reverse complement strand
GAAACCGAAGTTTCAGCTCAATGAATTCTGTCTTTGCATGTCTGAAATCAAATTAATGATTTCAATCAATGTAAACACTCTTCATTGATAGAATTTTTGTTAGCATCCAAAGATGATAACTGGATGTTTCTATCTCTGTGAGTGTCCACACAGATTTGCTTGATACTTATTTTTAAAGAACATTGTGCTTTTATCAGCACCCCGTCGAGTCGTTGTTCTCAGCGGGTCAGGGCTGCGTATTCTACGCATTTCCCTGTGGCCGTCAACACTTTTTTTAAAGTTTTTTCTGGCCGTTTAAAAAGTGACTGAATCGCTCTTTAAACCCTGACTTGGTAGCTGCTGTAACATCGTTTGTTTCGCCGCTGTGCCGTGTCAGTGGTGGCGCATTATAGGGAGCTTAGAATTTTGCGCAAGGGCTTTTTTGAAGTTTTTTATCGATCGGCGATCGCTTGCCGACATTTTCAGCGATATGCTTATTTTTCCTGCCAAACTAGCCTGTTTTAGTGCTTTTTCGGTATAGTTTGCTGATACAAATAGATTATGGAATTAAGTTATGGCTTCTCCTTTACGTAGTTATCAAGGCATTTCACCAAAGATTGGTGGATCTGTGTATATTGATCCGCTCTCTGTATTAGTAGGAGATATCCATTTAGATGATGATGTCAGTATTTGGCCTATGGTGGCAGCGCGTGGTGATGTGAACTCTATGCGTATTGGCAAGCGTTCCAATATTCAAGACGGAACCGTACTTCATGTGACTCATAAATCTGAGTCTAATCCGAAAGGTTATCCGCTTACTATTGGTGATGACGTTACAGTCGGTCATAAAGCCATGCTTCACGGTTGTACTATTGGTGATCGCGTTTTAGTTGGAATGGGCACTTTGATTTTAGATAACGCCACCATTTGTGATGACGTTATTATCGGGGCGGGTAGCTTGGTGCCACCAGGAAAGACATTAGAAAGTGGATTCTTGTATGTTGGCAGCCCAGTTAAACAAGTTCGTCCTCTTACAGAAAAGGAACGTGAGTTTCTTACTTACTCTGCCGCCCATTATGTTCGCTTGAAGAATAACTATATTGCAGAAGATTATGAGTAAACCACAATACCTTGTTCATTCATCGCTTCTTGTTCGATAAGTTCTTCAAACATATCTTCTAGATCGAAGCGTTTGTGTTCAGCAAGTTCCAACGCTTCACTTTTATTGGTTATATCTGAGCTAAAGATCTCATTCAATTTTGCTAAGCTAATTTTGCAAGGGATCATCATGCCTTGTAGTTGTGCCGTAAGTACGACGGCTTGATCTTGCTCAGACCATTCAATGTCATCGATAAAAATAATACTTTGATTCATGGGAATTGCTATTTACTCATTTGTTGTCGTAATTCAGATAATACAGACGTGATTTGTGGTGACACTTTTCGCCAACGCATAAAGCTTTCTGCGGCTTGACCAACCAGCATCCCTAATCCATCAGCAGTATGCGTTACTCCTTGCTGTTCTATCCATTCAATAAACGCCGTTTTCTCCGCGCTATAAAACATATCGTAGGCTTTGATCTTTTTATGAATAAAGTCATTCGCAACATTGGGCACTTTTCCGTCTACGCCAGAAGAAGTAGCATTGATCAAAATATCGCAATCCGTATTAGCAGATAGCTCATCAAGCCCCATTCCCTCCACTCTTTTATCATTCACTTCTGCGGCTAAATTGATTGCCTTGGCTTTGGTACGGTTGGCAATGACAATCTGTTCCACTCCAATCTCTAATAATGGATAGATACAACCTCGAACCGCACCACCAGCACCTAAAATAACAGTGTTCTTTTTATTAAGAGCACCAAACTGACGTTCTAAATCGGCCACCAAACCTAAGCCATCGGTATTATCGCCAACCAGGTTTCCATTTTCGTCTAGCCATAAGGTGTTTACGGCTTTAGCCAGTTGAGCCGAAGCGGTACATTGACGACATAATGCAAAGGCTTGTTCTTTAAACGGCACGGTCACATTCGCGCCTTTTCCACCTTGCTCGAAAAATAAGGTTACCGCATCTTCAAAACCATCCACGGGGGCTAGCAATTTTTCATAACTCAGCGCTTGCCCTGTTTGCTTAGCAAATTGTTGATGAATAAAGGGTGATTTACTGTGTTTTATGGGATTACCAAATACGGCGTATCTATCAATCATTGAGGTTTCCGATATAATTCAGCCAATTTTGACTTAGTCCGATAGTAGAACTTTAACATGAAGTGGTTGAATAAACTGTTTAATCGTAATGATGCGATGAATGAACGCGATCCTAATCAATCCAATGCTTACGATATGATTGGCGGCGATAAAACCATCAAGGCAATTGCCGAGCATTTTTATCACTATATGGCAACAAACGCTAATGTACGTCCACTTCGAGATATCCACCCTCAATCTTTGCAAGATTCAGAGCAAAAGTTATATGAGTTTTTAAGTGGCTGGTTGGGTGGACCGCAGCTGTTTCAACAGCGTCATGGTAACCCTGCTCTCAGGGCAAGACATATGCCATTTGCGATTGATGAATCGATGCGTGATCAATGGTTGGAATGTATGGGTTATGCATTGGGGAAAAGTTTGAAATCACCTGAACATCAAAAAGTGATATTTCAGGCGATTTCAACATTAGCTGATCATATGAGGAATCAGCCTAACCAGTCCTGAGGCTTTAGATAAGTATCATATAGCTCGGCTTCAGGTGTCCCAGTTTCGGGTTCGTAGCAATATTGCCAACGAACCAGCGGCGGCATCGACATCAAAATGGATTCCGTGCGCCCACCAGTTTGTAATCCAAATAAGGTACCTCGATCGTAGACTAAGTTAAATTCGACATAGCGACCACGGCGATAAAGTTGGAAGTCACGTTCACACTCACCATATTCCGTTTCTTTACGACGTTCAACGATTGGAGCATAAGCTTTGATAAAGCCTTCACCGACCGCTTGCATAAAGGCAAAACTCTTGTCGAATCCCCATGCATTGAGATCATCAAAGAATAGACCGCCAACACCTCGCGTCTCTTTACGGTGTGGAAGATAGAAATAGTCATCACACCATTTCTTGTATTTTGGATAGACATCATCACCAAACGGCACACATAAGTCTTTTGCGGTTTGATGCCACTCAATCACATCTTCTTTAAATGGATAATAAGGGGTTAAGTCAAAACCGCCGCCAAACCACCATACCGGATCAGCGCCTTCTTTTTCAGCGATAAAAAAGCGAACATTGGCGTGAGTCGTTGGAATGTAAGGGTTCTTTGGATGGATCACCAAAGACACGCCCATGGCTTCAAAGCTACGGCCTGCTAATTCTGGACGATGAGCCGTAGCTGATGCAGGCATTTGCGCACCTGTGACATGTGAAAAGTTCACGCCCGCTTGTTCGAAAACCTTTCCATCTGTTAACACTCGGCTTTGACCACCACCGCCTTCTTCGCGCTGCCATTGATCGTGTTGAAATTCAGCTTTGCCATCTAAACGTTCAAGCTCTTGGCAGATATTATGTTGTAATTGCAGCAAAAACGCTTTTACTGCATTTGCATCAACGATATTGGCATTCACTGTGCCCATGATTATTCCTTATTATTCCACACTTAATAGTGAACATATCAAGGTGCTAAATTGTGATAAGACAACCGTCCTTTACAGGAAGTAAAGGTCGTCAGTACATGGATGTACGCTACTGTTGTCGTTTACAATTTTGCACCTTCAAATGGTAACTAACGTAAAACTTGCCCAGTTCGGGCATCAATGATGGTAGAGGGCTGTTTACGCCCACCTAATTCGCCTTCAATCAGGGCATCAACTTGCTCTGAAAATTGCGCTTCAATTTCTTCGCCACTCATCGCTGGAGGCTCTCCTGCAATATTGGCACTGGTGGAAACCAGAGGTTTCCCCAAACTGTTACATAGTTCTATCACGGTTGGATGCGCTGAAATTCGAACCGCAATAGTATCAAACTGCCCACGAAGCTTTGGACTGACAGATGCGTGTGCTGGCATAATTTGTGTCACCGCTCCCGGCCAATGGGATTTTACCTTTTCAATTTGATCGGTACTGAGTTGAGTGAAATCGACATAGTCATCAAGTTGAGCAAAGTCACTGGCAACGATGATCAGCCCTTTTTCCCAAGGCCGCTGCTTTATTTGCAGTAAGCGCTCAATACTATCGACATTATCAGGATCACAACCCAAGCCATAAACGCCTTCGGTAGGATAGGCAATAATGCCACCAGCGTTAATCAGTTCGTTGATTTGTGTAGGATGCAAATGACGCATCTAAGATACCTTTTAAAGTTGTTGTTTAAATTTGCAGGTTTTTTGTGGGCATTCCAATCGCTGTCCAGCCGCCGCTTTACGACTGACTAAAATTCCAAATCCACAATCAGGGCAAGCTTGAGCCACAGGTTTGTGATTGACTAAAAATTTGCACTTAGGGTAAGCGTTACAGGCATAAAAGTTTTTGCCAAAACGATTGGTTCGATGTTCAAGTTGCCCCTGATGACATTGTGGGCAAGCGATGACACCGTCATCATCTTCATGATCTGGGCGCTCAATGTGATGACATTCCGGGTAATGAGTACAGCCAATGAAAATACCAAATCGACCCGATTTTACCGCCAGTTCATTACCACACTCTGGACACTCTGAACCTTCTATCACTTGGGAGTCGATGGCTTCATGCTGAACAAGCGGACGTGTATATTGGCAATTCGGGTAATTATTACAACCTAAAAAGCTGCCATGTTGGCTATGTTTCACCGAAAGTTCGGAACCACACTCAGGACAAGTCTCATACTCTTTTTCAAGCGCATGTTCGTGTACAGAAAATAATTGTGGATCGATTTTAGACATAAACCGCGATTACCTGTTGGAATGAGCCGTTATTTTATCGCATCCAACTCTGTGCGCCAAATTACACAATTCTTCACATTCGGCCTTGAGAGGTATACTGTATACAAAAATGCAAGTGGAGGCATACTGTGACAATACGGACATCATTACTCATCTCCTAAATTAGCAGAGCAAGCTTTGGCAACCCCTGAAATAAAACAGGTATTAGCATTATCACCTGATGATTTATTCGGACACGATACCAAACTGTTTACAACAGCAACCTTTGATAACGCCGTTAGCAGCCTTGCGCCTTCCACTGGTTTAGAAGATATCAATCAACTGCTCTATTTTCTTCGAGCTTACAGCTATTTTGGTGATCTTGACACAATCACGCTAAAACAAAAACTTGCCTTATCCAAACAACTCCAAGCTTTAATCAAAGATCCAGTTTTGAAAAAAAATCCTCGTTTTCAAGAGCAATTTTCAGTCACAGTGTACCGATATTTTGATAAAGATGACTCGATCGGAGCGTTAACACCACTGCTCAAGCCATTGAAGCATCAGTTAACTGAGTTAAGCAATGCACCAATCAGCCAAGCAACTGATTACGCTTTGTGGGAAACCCTACGAGCTTACGGTTTTTTACTTAACCAAGCCAAAAAACAACCTGATGGAGCATTAGCAAAAACGCTGATTAAGCAGCAAATACATTTACCGCTTATTGCCTTTGCCAAGCACAAGAACAGTATTCGTCAAGGTGATGATTGGCCAAAACAAAATGCATATTGGGCACTGGCGCTATATCGACTCACACTGCCCGCTTCAGAAACAGATAAGCCAACTCAACAAGAGCAAGCCATTGACGACGCCGTTGCAAAAATCGCCGATGACGATATCGAAGAGCGCCAAGATAAAGGTAAAGATGCCTACACACTTGGCTATCACATTAATACCTTTGCACAGCGTCAAGCCTGCTTAGATAATAAAAGCCGCTGCCGTATTCCTGATGAGTCGACCTTACTGCCACACAAGCATGCATGCTCGAATACCATTATCATTCGTCATCAAGATCTCAACTCTGAGCAATTAGCTCAGTCTTGCCAACGGTTAACCTCTCAAGAGAGCAATTTCCATCAACTACTGGATTCTCAACATAAGCCCACAGCGAACGATCACAATACCGCGCTTGAGGTCGTAGTGTTTAAAAACTGGAGCCAATACCACATTGGCGGTCAATTACTATTTGATATCAACACAGATAATGGCGGTATGTACTTAGAAGGAACGCCTCAAAAACCAGAGAATCAAGCTCGCTTTTTAGCGTTTCGACAATGGTGGGTTGAACCTGAGTTTTCCGTTTGGAATCTTAACCACGAATATGTGCATTATTTGGATGGGCGATTTGTAAAATACGGTGAATTTGGACACTTCCCCAGCCATATGGTGTGGTGGGCTGAAGGGCTTGCTGAGTACATATCAAAAGGAAATGAGAATTCCAAAGCCATAAAGGTGGCAAAAGAAGCAAAAGATAAACGCCCCGATCTTAAGACTATTTTTAAAACTGAATACGGCGACGGCCAAGAGCGCACCTACCAATGGAGTTATTTAGCGATTCGATATTTATCTGAGCATCATCCAAAAGAAGTCGTTAATCTCAGCCAAGCACTCAAAGCCGATATATTTGATGATTATCGTACTAAATTAACTCAGCTTGAAAATCACAATGATGCATTCCAAGCTTGGTTGGTTAATTTAATTACCGCCAACAAAAAGGACGAAAAAGAAAAAGCACCCAGTATTAATAAGCTAAACAGATACAGCTATCGAGATTATTTAACACCTGAACACTTAATCGCTAGTGATCTTCATAAACATTATTAGGGCATTCAATTGTCCTCTTGTTCAATCTCCCATTAATACAGTTGGCCAGCCCAATATAGTATTGGCACCATGGCCGCTGGTATCGCCTAAACGGGTACCTGGCATATTACTAATAAGCACTGTCATACTGCCTTTAATTATCGTATCCGGTGGTCCTACGCATACGCACATTTGAGTCATCGTAGCCGCAGGCATATTGCCAATAAGTACCGTACACGGCATTGGAGCCAGTGGCCCTCCTACATGTGGAATGATGGCCGTTACCATTGGGCAAATATGCATATCTGTCGCCCTTGAAGCTGGCATAGGCATAAAATACCTCCTTAATGATCAATCTTGAGCTGATTGAGCCCATTTCCCCCTTGGGCAATATCTAATCCCATAACAAAAAATTGCTGATAAAACTCCTCTGCGCCCTCTCCTTCAGGTAACACAGCGGTTAAGGTTATTGCTCCTGCAACGGCTTGAGCATAGGCATAAGGTGGCGGTGGAACAAATGGCGCTCCCGGTGCAAGCATATTGCCACCTGACCAAAAGGCGGCCTGAGCCACCCAACCTGCGCCCGTCTCAAGCCCAACTTTACCGGCCATATCTTCGGCGTATCGACGACTGGTTTCATCGGGTTCTTTAACCCAAGCTCTCGCTGCGCCAATGGCGGCCAATTCTTTATCGTTCCAATCTTTGCGTTGTTCAGCACATATCACCGCCCACCAAACCGCTTCCCTGATAGGCATTCCATGAGCCAAAAACTTGATGGCTTCTGAATGTAAGTCGTTCTTTATGCCTAATTGGATCAAATCATAGGGCGTTGAATCAGACTCCGCCAAAGCTACAAACTCTTCATCGGCCTCATAAAGGGCTAATATTTCGTGTGCTGAACTGTAGGGAACTTTTTTTAGTTTCATTAATGCTCTCGAATAGGAGGATGGTTAATTAATCATTGATACGCCGCCTTTCAATTTCACCATGGCGCCGCCTTTGATTTGATTCATCGCACTTCCTTCGACTTTGGTCATTGCGCCTTTGACTTCGACCTTTGCTTGCCCAGCTAACTTCACTGCTGCGCCTTTTACTTCTAATTTCCCTTTGGCACTAATGGCTACTTTAGAGCCAGTAACCTTAATACCACTTGAACTGATCTCAACCGTACAGCTGCCTACTTTCAATTGAAGCTTGGATTTCGCTTCAATCACAACTTTGTCACCTTTGAGTTCAACGGCATCTTTTGACTCAAACGCAACGGCATCTTTACATTGGATGTCTACTGCTTTTTCATATTCACCAGCGTACTCCCCCTTGAAGGATACCTTGGCCTCATTTTCAACTTCCATTGAAAAGTTATTAGAGGAAAGAATAGAAACTTCTTCTTCTCCCTCTTTTTCTTCAAAGCTGAGCCCTCCTCCCGATGCCGTCATAATGCCGCATTGAGTGGGCGTGTCATAAGGTACCGCGTTGTTAGTGTTATACAATGACCCCACGATAACCGGTCTATCTGGATTACCATCAATGTATTGAACCAAAACCTCATCGCCCACTTGAGGAGTAAACATGCAGCCAGCAGCATTACTGGCAAAAGGCTGAGACACAGGAATATAACAAGAAGTGTTTTCATCATTTTCACCTAACGTATCCCAGTGAAATTGCACTTTGATCTGCCCATTGTCATCGGCATAAACTTTTTCTCCACTCGGGCCGGTTACTGTTGCACATTGCAACCCTTCTACTTTAGGTTTTGGAATAAAAGGAGGATGAAAAGGGGTTTCTTTCGGAATACATTTAAATGCGTTACTGTAACCTGCACCGCCTGACGAACTGCTTGTTGAAATCGAGTGGGAAATGGCGATGATGACATACTCTTGGTTCAGATCGTCGACAGGATGCTTATCAAGCTTAAACACATTGCCGCATGAAAGTACCGAAATTTGCGATTGAGATTGAGAAACAACCCGATAAGCATCGAGCGCTTCCATTCGAATTTTAGCGGAATCTCTTATTGCGCCTTTTTCTTCAAAACCATCACCAAAGTGGTAGCTTTTTAATCCGCTCAGATTGGTATCGGCATCACTTTCTCTATCGCTGCTGTCAAAAACTTCAGCCAAGGTTTCTGTATGATCTGCCAGCATAATGGAAGCCGTACCAATATGCGTCATTTGCTGCCATTGTTCGAGTACATTAATGGGATCATCTTCTTTATCTCGATAACTTAACGTGTCTGTTTCTGCATCTTCGTAGCCTTGAGGAGAGTCAGAAACGACAACATTAGGCGTGGATTCCGTATGCTGAAGGTAGTAATACCATCCTTCGCTGGCAAATAGCCGCTGAATAAATTCTAAATCTGTCTCATCCATTTGAGTACAGTATTCTTTTTCAGTGCCTTCAGCTGACAGCTTAAATGTGAAATACGTTCCAAGCTCAGCATCTTCTAGCACTTGTTCTACAATCGCCTTGGTAGTCATTTCTTGGAAAATTTGCCGATTATGACGATGGGATAATAAAGATAAGGGATCTACGGCAACAATGTTGTAATAATACAGTGATTTTTCTTCGCTAAAGCCTTTAAAAAAAACACTCCTCACCAGCCCAACATAATCTCGCTCAAATTCAGTTTCCGACTGTTGATAGCTTGCACACACTTCAGTGCCTAACACAGTAGACTCTATTGCTTCAGGTGAACATACTGAAATATCGAGAGTACAACCAGAGGAAAGCACTTGTTCACAGGTCAACGTGGTACCGATTATGGGATCTCCACTATCAATCACAACATTGAGTTCTCTGGCTTCAACGTCATATTCAATATCTGACATACAAAAAGCATCAATTAAATAAAAACATTAAGTCTAATTTTTTAATTCTCAAATAGTTAATATCATTTGTAGATTTATTATTTCTATAAATTATGTGCAAATCCAAGATAGTTAGCTTTATCCTTTTAAAAAATCTATTAAAAATAGTGCGTTTAAGGAATAAAAAGTCAATCACGAATTAACAAGATTTTAAATTAGCAGTTTCACTATATAGACTCAGAGAAATACCATGGCTGATTTCGAAAAAACCGTCGAACGTCTAGAAGGAATAGCTGTACCTTTTTCTCAAGTAGACAGTAAAGGCTATTATCGCGGGCCAAGTGGCCTATCAAGAGTTGCTGAAATATTGGCTGACGAAGACAGCCCTTCGGATGGATACTGCTTTGGAGCCTGTGTCTACGTCTTGGAATGCAATTTTAGTCCCGATGCGTTTATAGAAAGCTGTAAAGAAATCAAAGGGCGGTCACTTATCCGTGGCTATCACCGCTTTCAAAATGTCCTCCCTGGAGGGGATCCTGTCTTAAAATACAAATACATCCCTACACTGGTAAAAAGTGTCAAATATGTCATGGAATTTCAACAAAACTTTGATGACGTCATGTCTGGCATGTCCTTTTTACTCACACAAGAAAATGTAACGGCTATGCTCGGTTTCAAGGGAGCAAGAAAGCACATGATGTGTTGCAGAATAGGAGGCGGAGATAAAGGGCTAGCTGGCAGTATTATGTTTGATCCCAATTATGGATTTGGGGTTATGAAAGATGCTCGAGCCTGTTGTCGTTTAATCAATTTTATTGCTACTCAATTCTATAAAGAAAACAAATTTTCGGGTTTAAGAGTATGTACTTATAGTGTTGAAGATTAAAGCACCGAGCAAGACACCTTACTTTTTTGCTGATAAATACTGTTGTTGATGTAGCAAATCATACTGAGCAGGTAAGTCACACCACTGATTAAAGGAAGCTTTAAACCTGATGCAAAATTGGGATAAATCTGTAGAAGCCATTAATTGAGCGTGATTTTGGTCAGTCACAAAAAACTCTCTGAGTCGCATATCCTCATCACTCTTGGCATAAAACACCTTTTGTATTGGCTTTTCACTATCAACAAAAACGTACATTAATAATTGAGTTCCATTTAAACTATCACATTCTTTTAAAAAATTATTAAACCCCTCCAGTTCTTTAGCATTTGTAACAACAATATCCAATTTACTATTATATGACCAATACGTTTGATCGTAATTTATAACATCAAAAGCCATATTTACTCTCCCATCATCAAACATAATACATAGTAAATTTTAAATTCGTATTCTAAGTCAATTTAATTACGTCATATAACAATTTCGCATAATTATTGAACTTAAATTTATTTTTCAATTGATTAAATAACGATAGACTTAATCATATATCGCAAACAATTTTTAAATTTTAAGCCAAGCACTTCTACTGTTCATGTCTATATTATAAATCTGTCGGGAAAGCCTTAAAAAATGTCCGTAATCTTTGAAAAAATAGCTCATATGATTGCCGCTTCTGCATCTAAAGATATTCAATTGAGTGCTAAAAAATACGGTGGGCACTGCACTCATCCCTTTTGTCAGGGAAAAGGCAATATTTTTAAAGCTATCAAAGGGCAAAAAGACACTCATGGAGGCGTATGTCATGCGCTGTCTAGTATATGGATTTATTACCACATAAAGGGAGATTCTCTTTGGAATCATCTTTATATCAACTACAACCCAAATATTCTCAATCAAGTGGTAATGGATAGAGTGAAAATGCTGCAAAAGTTTGGGATAGCCGCCAGTGGGGATGGCATGGATCAAGACAGAGTCACTGAAGATTGGTTTAAATCAAAGGGAATCGCTCAAAAGCACTTCTCGTTGGTAGGATCCGAAGGCTATACAAGAGGGAAAAATAAAAAACGCTTTTTTTCAGGGATTCATGGCAGACAGATTGATAAAAGTGAAAATAGTGCAAAAAAAACCGACCCTAAAACGTTGGCAAAAGCCATCGCAAGACCTTACTCTGGTATTTCCGATTATAAATTAGTAAGTGTTTTCGGCACGCTTGCAGCCCATACTTTTGCGGTGTATACAGGTACAAATGAAATACTCATGTTCGATCCCAATTTTGGTGAGTATTGGTTTAGCACCAGTTTCTTTGAAAATTGGTTCGCAAACTATTTTTGGCATAAAGCGAAATATGATGTGAGCTTTGCTCTTGGTAAAGCGTGGGAAATCAGGCATTATTCGCCATTATGTTAATTTTCAATATCAAAACCGACTTCAAATTCAATATAAAAATAAAAACATATTTACACAACAAATTAAAAATTAACTCACTCAGAAAACTCCTCGTAATTAACTGTTAAACATACTAATAATTTTAAATAATTACATAGTAGCATTTATTGTTTGTATATTTTTCAGTTAGGTTTAGATTACTAACTAATAAATATAGTGCATTGTCTAACCTGATATTTTTGGGAGGCATAATTGTTTTCAGAAGAACTTAAGGATGAACTTTTAGCTAACGGCATTAATCAAGATAATTTTTGTGGCGTTAATTTAAGAGAAGATAGAGCTTCATTTAGAAAAATACGCAATTCATTTAATTTAGCTCAAACATCCTTAAGAGTGCTCACCCAAAACCCAGATGAAAGCCTACTAGATGAATTACAACAAGAAAACTTAACCAATTGGGAAAAGCTATCTGAAGAACTGATTGACGTATTTAAAAATCAAACTCAGGATATTGAGCTAATTGCATGGGCTTTAACGGCTCAAATATTTATTACTCCCTCCCTAAAAAGTTTAGTCATTGCACTTGATTGGTTTTCAAATTTGTTAATCAATCATTGGGATGAAGTGAATCCAGTTCTCAGTTCCGAAAAATTGAAGTCAGACGATAAAGATGAGCAAGAAAAAGCTCAAGGTACTGAAAAAATAAAAGCTTTTACTCAATTAGTCGGTGACACTCTCGAAAGTTGTTTATTTTACTCACCCTTTCTAACCTTTAATTTACTCCACGAATTGAGCTTTTTTGATTATAAAAGTGCCATTAACAAAGGGGAAATCGATCAATTAAAAGAAACGATTGCGGATAAGATCCCACAGGAAAAAGAGGCGATATCTGAAAAAGTGAATAACTTATCTTTATGTATTGTTCACATAGAAGCAATATCACAATGGGTGGCTCAAAAAACGTCTCAACTCGGGATTCAAGGGACTAACTTTTCTTTCATTAAGGCGCTACTTTCATCATTACTCGATGCCTTTGAAAGGCTAACAGGCATAACCCCAATCCCTAATGAGGAAAATAGCCAAACTCACGATGACGAAAATAACGCCCCATCAACAAGCTCTGACACAACAGAAACGGTAACAGCACAGCCGCCAAAAGAACAAGAACAAGCAACGACTCCAACTCCGCCGATTCAACAACCCCAAATGAGCGCTTCACAACCTCTTCATTTTGAAGACATCGCCAACAGCAGTGACGTGACACGAGAGCAGGCATTTAAGCAGTTACAAACATTATCGAGCTATTTTCAAAAGACCGAGCCGCACAGTCCAGTGTCTTACCTGCTTGATATTGCGATTAATTGGGGAAAACTGGCTTTACCCAATCTTCTAGACGAATTAATGTCAAAGCCACAAGAGAGCTTGTTAAAAACGATTCTTTTGAAGTCCACAAACTCTCTGCAGGCTAACACAGCCACTTCGAACACTTCCCCACCAATTCAACAGCAGGCTCAAACCAATAATGATCCCGTTGATGCTCCGGCTCCTGAAGCCAATACAACAACACAGCAAAACACTAAGCCAACAACCAATAAACCTAAACCAAAAACAAAGGTGACTTGGTGATCTTTTAAAATTCATAAGAGGATAACAAGATGGCAAGTATATACATGCAAATAGATGGCGTATCGCCAAATGGCGCGGCTACTGTAGACGGATTAGATGGTGATGGATGGATAGCGCTAACTTCATTGACATGGGGGGGTGTCAGAAATGTCGGCATGGAGGTGGGCGATGCCACTAACAGTGATAAAGGCATTGTCGCCGTTCAAGAAGTAAACGTGACCAAAATGGCCGACGGGGCTTCCGAATTTATCATGTCCATTCTTTATAGCCCTGGCGCCGAAGGCAAAGAAGTCACTTTTGTCGCAACCGTCCCCATGTCTGACGGTTCTGGTGTACAAATCGCCTACCAAATGAAACTAACCAATAGCAAAATCTCGTCCTACAACAAGTCCATCTCTGAAGGTGGGATAGTGGAAACGATTGCATTCACCTACAACGAAATAACCCAAAAGCATAACTTCCAAGAAGCCTCAGGTGATATGTCTGATGGTGGCTTGGTTACATTTGATGTTGGAAAAGGCGCCATGACCTCGGGTGAGCAAAGTTAATTTGACGTCAATATAAACATCTAATAAGCCTAATTTAATATTATCAAGGGGTGGTGTTATGGCTTTAAATGCACAACACAAAAGAGTAAGTAAAAACAGGGTAAGTATAACCTATGATGTTGAAACCAATGGTGCCCTTGAAACCAAAGAGTTGCCTTTCGTGGTCGGTGTCATTGGCAACTTTTCGGGGCATAAGCCTGACACCGAAAAGGCTGATCTTGAAGAGCGAGAGTTTTACGGCCTTGATAAAGACAATTTTGATGCCGTGATGGCGAGGGTCGACCCGCAGCTTTCCTACAAAGTCGATAACCTACTTGCCGATGATAACAGCCAGTTTGAAGTAAACCTCAAATTCAAATCCATGAAAGATTTTCATCCGGAAAAGTTGGTTGAGCAAATTGAGCCCCTGAAGAAAATGGTGGAAACACGTAATCAATTAAAAGTGTTATTGAGTAAAGCCGATCGTTCAAGAGACCTTGAAAAGCTACTCAAAGAAGTACTACAAAATACTGATTCAATCCAAGGACTCGCTGATGAATTAGGTGTTAAAAAAGAAGGGGATGAATAATGTCTAGCGAAGAAACCGCTACCGAGTCCGCCACCAGCGAAGTTCAAGCCAGTATCCTTGAACGAGCCATTTCGGCCACCTCACAAACACCAGAAGATACCACCAAAGAACTTTTATCAATTTTAACCACTCAAGTCTTAGAGGGAACGGTGACGTGGGACAAAAATCTCACACTAACCATCGAAAAAGCCATCGCAGCGATTGATAAAAACATTTCAAAACAACTGTCTCACATTATGAAAAATAAGGACTATCAACGACTTGAAGGAAGCTGGCTCGGATTGCAAAAATTGATCAAAAACAGCGAGCTTGGACCTCAATTGAAAGTCAAACTCACTGACTACACCAAAGATGAACTGTTAGATCAGTTTGAAAGTGCCCCAGCCATTGATAGAAGCCGTTTTTTTACCATGGTTTATCAAGAAGAATTTGGTACCGCCGGTGGACAACCCTACGGGGTACTACTAGGGGACTATGAATTTGACTATGGTGATGAAGATGTAGCACTTATGCGTTATATGGCAGAAGTAGCCGCAGCCTCACATGCCCCTTTTGTTGCCGCTACTAATCCCAGTATGTTTGATTACAACTCATTTACCACGTTTTTAGAAGGTAAGCCGGTAGCAGCCGGCTTTGACTCCCCCGCCTATGCCTCGTGGAACTCTTTTAGAGCTAGCGACGACTCTCGCTACGTTGCCCTCACACTTCCCAGAACCATGGCACGCCTGCCGTATGGCTCGACCACTGTTAGCGTGAAGTCATTCAACTTTGAAGAATTAGACACTCGAGATGATGGCTCACCACTGGTTAACTCTGAAGATGATTTTATTTGGTCAAATGCCTGCTTTGAAATGGGTCTACTCATGACCCAAGCTTTCTTCCAGTACGGTTGGTGCACGGCTATTCGAGGCATGGACAATGGCGGTAAAGTAGAGAACCTCCCTAACTTTACTTACCTATCCGATGCCGATGATTTGCTTCAACAATGCCCAACGGAAGTCAACTTCACTGACGAAAGAGAGAAAGAACTCAGTGACTTAGGCTTTCTCCCATTAGTCCATTACAAATCCACCAATTTTGGGGTATTCATGGGGGGGCAAACCACCCATAAGCCTAAAACTTACACCGATCCTGACGCTACCGCTAATGCCGCCATTTCGGCTCGCCTGCCCTATACCATGGCCAGTAGCCGTATTGCTCACTATTTAAAGGTAATGGGCAGAGATAAAATCGGCTCAAGCTTAGAAGTGACGGATGTTCAAAAAGAGCTGGATACTTGGATACACCAATACGTAAATTCAAATGCAATTGGCAATGAACAGAAAGCAAAATTCCCACTGGCTGAAGCAAAAGTCATTGTGCAAGAACAAGCTGGAAAACCTGGCGCGTATTCGGCCATTGCTTATATGCGGCCTTGGTTACAGCTCGAAGAATTATCTACCTCTTTAAGAATGGTCGCCAACATTCCTGGCAAAAAAGGGTAGAAAAGGGTAAAAACAATGGTTGATGGCTTTGCTTTAAACAAGCGTACAATTGCGGCTCTACAACACCTTGCAAAAAAGCAATATGTAGACAAGTTTAAAGCAAAGCTCACCATCACGATAAACCAAATTGATGCACTGATAAGCCGTCAACTTTCTCAAATTATCACTCATCGATACTTTCAAAGGCTAGAAGCCTCTTGGCTTGAGCTCTTTCAACTCATTAATCTTCCTTTCTCACAAAAAAGAATCACCATCAAAATTCTTAATTTAAGCTGGGTTGCTGTTTCCAATGATCTGAACTTGGCTTTTGATATTAAACAATCGTCTTTATTCAACAAGCTCTATTCAAGAGAGCTCGACACCGCAGGTGGACATCCCTTTGGCGTACTGTTGATCGACCACAAAGTAAATATGGACAGTTCAGAAGACTGTCAGTTTGACGATTTATATACCTTGCAACTATTGTCAGAATTAGCAGAAGTCTGTTTATGCCCAGTAATTTTAGGCGTGAGTCCTCAATTTTTTGGCGATGACAATTCACGCGTCCTGCATGACACCGCTAAGATTGCACGCATTTTAGAAAGTGAAGATTATCAACCTTGGCAATTACTTAGAAAGTGCCCTTCTTCCCGTTTTGTTCATTTAGTGCTTCCCGAATACAAATTAAGAGCGCCTTATCATAGTTACCCTGCTGGTTTTGTTTTTACTCAAGAGTCCTGCCAAGCCAATACCTTATGGGGGAATTGCGCGTATTTATTAGCCAGTAATATCATTAAAGAATTCGAACGTATCAGTTGGTTCGGTTTCCTTAGAGCTTATGATGATAAGGGGGAATTTGGCGCGCTGGTTTCAGAAGCGCAAGGGGAAATAAAAGCCAGCGTTGATATTTTTAGTGAAGATGATGGATTTTGGTCTGAAAAGGGCTTTGTTCCCTTTTCCAGTTTGTATTTATCCAATCAAAAAGGGTTTTTCAGTAACCAATCTGTGTGGGATATTCCCACAGAAGCTGAGCAAGTACTTGGCATGCTGCAAACCAACTTAATGGCGTGTCGCTTCGGCCACTACTTAAAAGTTAAAACTCGTGATTACGTCGGCAGTTTCGACAGTGTATTGAACTGTAAAAACTCTTTGGAGAGCTGGCTCAATGGTTATGTAAACAGAATGACTCATGCAGAAGATCACATCATGGCTCGATACCCTTTGCAATCATGCAAAGTCGAATTAGAAGCCGATACCTTAGACAGCACCCATTATCACTGCCAAATCACTCTTCAACCTCAATACCAATATGAACTGATGAATGTTCATATTTCTATCACCACCGCCATGTCGAGCCAAAAAATCGGGGCAAACTCATGAGTCTCATCGCTAAACTAGCGGGAAATTGGGATAAGGATATTGGTGCTGAGCATAATGCCATCATTCAGCATATCTGTTCGCTCATATCAAGCCGAGCGCCGCTTTGGCATTTAGATGCCATTCCACCTGCCACCAAAAATACCATTGCTTTTTTAGGGCTCAGTTACGTCACCCGTTATAAAAATGAAGCCAATATTGCCATCATCCTAGCCAATATTCGTAGACTCATTCAAAGCTATGAGCCAAGGCTCAGTCAGGTCTCCGTTGAACTGAGCGACACAAGAGGCAATAACAACAATCTACCATTAATGATTTCCGCTACCGTGAACACCAAATTTGGTAAGGAGCTTGTGGTGTTTGAGCCTGTACTGAACTTTTCCTCTAACTCAATCAATCTAAGGAAATCTGGTTTTGCCTGATTCATTACTGTCATATTTTGAACAAGAGCTGAGATTTATTCGTGAAGAATCGGTTGAGTTTGCTCAAAAAAATCCCGGTTCTGCCACAACGCTTGGGATCAGTAATAGTGGTATTGAAGATCCAGAGCTGTCACGGCTTGTGGAAAGTATGGCTTTACTCAATGCAAAGCTACATAAACGCTTGGATGACACTTACCCAGAGTTTACCCAAAGTCTCATTAATATTATTTTTCCACATGTTCTTCGTCCTATACCCTCCTATTCAGTACTGGAATTTTTAGTGGATGAATCCGCCAAAGCGACTCACCATGTCCCTGTGCATACCGAATTTGATATAGGTAAAAAAGAAAATGAAGCCACAATATTTAGAACAACCGAGCCCGTCACTCTTTACCCCATAAAACTGGCCGATGCAAAAGTCACCTTTGCCCCGTTTGAACATGTAAAGCCCAAAGGCGCAGAACAAGCGACAGCCTTGCTCGAACTGACGATAGAAGCCATTGATGATGGCATCGCCATAAACGAATTGAACATCGACAAGCTTAAACTTCAACTCAAAGGCGAAACCAATTTATCTTTGCGGCTCTATGATTTACTGCGGCGCTCAACGCTCGCCATCTGTATCACCAGTGATAATGATCGATTCCCAGTGGATAAAAATACAATGTCGACCGTTGGCTATGATTTGAACCATACCGTCCTGCCCTATAATGCCAACACGTTTTCGGGATATCGCCTACTTACCGAATTTTTCATGTTCCCCGACAGCTTTACCGCTTTTACGTTTCACCTCCAACAAGCATTAGCCAAGGTATCGAATCATCACTTTACGATACAGTTGTACCTTGCCGAATTTGATGTTGAGCTGGCAAGAAACCTGACCTTAGATTTTTTTTCCCTCTTCTCAACGCCCATCATCAACTTACATGAGATGATGGCCGAGCCATTGGAAATTAACTTCTTAAAAAAGCAGTACCCGTTAGTGATCGACTCAATGCGATCACGCAGCTATGAACTGTACTCAATTAATCGTATTACCGATGTAACCAACACCCCAAGTTTTGACGTTCCGCAAATATTTCGAGAAAAATTCAATACCGAACCGACAGGGCTACGATGGCAATTGCTGCAACAGATATCGTCTCATACCAGTACTGAAAATAGCATTAAAGTGTCCGATCTCAGTGACTACAGTATCAGTGACGAGGTTCGAATTTGGTTGGTAAATATTACTGTTACTCAATCAAGAAAAGCCTCTCATCAGTCCATCAACAGTCAGATCCAATGCAGGGATACATTAACCATTCCGGGCAAATTACAGCTCGCTAAACGACCATCTTCTGTACTCAAACATCATGAGGATTCAGATAGAATATGGACCTTACTCAATCATCTGCAATTCAATATCCAAAGCACCTTAGGGACCGAAAATCCCTGCAAGGCTCTCAAAGATATTTTTCATTTTTATAACTTAAACAACAATACACAAAACAAGAAATATATTGATGCGCTATCAGAAATCGAGATGGAACATGTCATTGCTACCATCATGACTTCGGGTAAAAGTTGTTTCACCTACGGCACACACATCACCGTCGTTCTCAATACCACTCAACTGACTTCAGGTGTCACTCTGTTCGCGCAGTTTCTCGATAGCTTTTTTTCTAATTTCGTGATGTTTAATAGCTTCACCCAACTGGATATCAAACTCGAAGGTTACGATGAAATCTATATGAGTTTTCCCAGGAGAACAGGATGCAAAACGCTTATCTAACGAGGCTCAGTAACTCATCCGTGCAAGGGGAATTAATCAGTCTTTGGCAACTTATCAAACATGATGCCAATAAAAGACAAGCCTACCCCAGTATTCATTTTAATTGTGAGTTACTGCCCGCGGATTACTCAAATGAAGTCACGAACTTAGCACAAACTGACCATGGCGTTTGGGAAGTCACCACCAGCAACCCCGCGTTTTTGGGTAACCGTTCGTCGATTCCTCGTTATTTATTCAAGCAAGCGCTGGATGCGTATTTCAATCTTGGCACTCGAGCCCCAATAGATTTTTTTAGCATAATTAATCACAGATACCTTACTCTCCAATGCCAAACGGACATGAAGTTTGATATCACCAAGCAACTCGAAGAAGAATCTTTTCCTTGGAATCAAGACAAACAGCACATCAGCCGCCTATTAGCCAACTTAACGGGCATTGATCCGCAACAAACCGTTTTGCCTCACGTTCATCTCATACAATACATCGCTTTGTTTGGTTGTAAGGCCGCCAATAACCTAAACCTAACGGAAATGTTAGAAGACTATTTTTGTTGCCCGTTTGAGATCACACCTATAGAGCTTGAGTACCAACCCATCATCAAAAGCTCATTGACTCAAATCGGTATTTCAGGGCAAAACCATTTACTCGGCCTCAATGCCTTAGTTGGAAAATATGCGCCGCTGAGTTTACAAAAAATCGCCATTTCTATCTGCCCAACAGACTATCAAAACTACATGAATATGTACGGCCATTCAGGGCTTGTTAAGGCGCTAGACTTCATGATCAAAAGCTATATGGGAGCCTACGTAAACTACAAACTCTTTATGAAGGTCAACAGCCAATATCTTCCTAAGTTGCAACTGCTTTACCCTAAAGATTCTCATTTTCGTCTCGGACTTTCTGCATGGATGGACAGCCCAAAAATGAAGCCAAAATTCGTGCAATTACCTCTCAGTATTCAGTAGGTGCGTTCATGGTTAATGTTGAGTTACAAAGTCTCGTTCAATGTATGTCCTCCAAACTCAAATCGACGTTGGAACTGGCAGCTGGAGAATGTGTTTCTCGACATCACTTTGCCATAGAACTTGAACATTGGTTCTATAAATTACTTCAAGAATCCGATATGGGCTGGGTACTAGCCGCCCAATCGGCCGGAATTGCTATTGACGTGCTAACTGAGCAACTCAACTCTGAATTAACACGCTATAAAGCAGGAAATGACAATTCACCTTCTCTTTCATCCCAACTTATTGAATTGCTAAAAGATGCATGGATGTTGGCATCATTGAACCTTTCCCAGTTAACCGTTAATGAATACCATTTGTTATTAGTATTGAAACAAAGAGTCACACTTGGTGCCTACACGGGTTGTTTAACTGAATGGATAAAGAACCTATCATCAGAGTGGTTGAAGCAACAAGCACTGAAAACATCAGGAAAGGTCGTTCAATCAACATCAAACAATTCAGAGACTGCTGTTTCTAAAGAAGCGATGAGCAATCAAAGCACCCCTGCACTGGATAAATACACCCAAAACTTCACTCAAGCGGCCAGAAACGGTGAACTCGATATCGTCTCTGGTCGGAGTCTTGAAATACGAAAAACCATTGATATTTTATGTCGACGTCGCCAAAACAGTCCTATTCTGGTTGGTGACCCCGGCGTCGGTAAAACCGCTATTGTTGAAGGCTTAGCTCAACTCATTGTTGAAGGTAATGTACCGCCAATACTGGAGCATGTTGAGCTTCTGAGCTTAGATTTATCGTTATTACAAGCAGGAGCCAGCATAAAGGGCGAGTTCGAAAATCGCTTAAAAGATATCATCAGCGAAATTAAGCAATCCACCACGCCGATGATCATTTTCATTGATGAAGCCCATACCTTAATTGGCGCAGGGGGTGCCGCGGGGCAAAACGACGCTGCCAACATACTAAAGCCCGCCTTAGCCAGAGGTGAATTTCGCTCGATAGCGGCCACAACATGGGCAGAATATAAACAATACTTCGAAAAAGATGCCGCCTTAACAAGACGCTTCCAAGTCGTGGAAGTTCAAGAGCCAGACGAAGCCACAGCAGTACAAATGTTAAGGGGAATCAAAGCCAGTCTTGAAACCCACCATAACGTCAGAATTCTACAAGAAGCCCTAGAGGCGGCCGTGAGTTTATCGATACGCTATTTACCCGAACGCAAGTTACCAGACAAAGCCATCAGCCTGTTAGATACCGCGTGCTCTCGTGTCGGCTTGAGCCAAAATGCGATACCTCATCAACTCACGGTTATCACAGAGCAAATCAATCAAAAAGAAAGTGAAATTCAAGTATTAATGAAAGAAGACCTGCTTTGTTTCAGTGAGTCCACACAACTCGATCAAATTAAACAGCAAAAGCAGGATTACCTAACACAGCAATCCGCCTTACGTGATAAATGGGAAGCAGAAAAAACCTCAGTTACAGCCTTGCTCTCCCTGCAGGCTGAGCTTGAAAAACGGGTAAACAGCGAAGACATCAGCCCTCAACAAAAGCTACAAAAGCAAACGCTGATCAAACAACAAATGCAACAGCTTTCCAATGTGCAGCAAGACAGTCCATTAGTGTGGCCACAAGTATCAAAACAAACCATTGCCGAAGTCGTCGCGCAATGGACAGGTGTACCTGTGAATAACATGATCAAACAAGATGTCGAACGATTACTCAACATTGAATCCTCCATCGGCAAACGGGTCATAGGCCAGTGCAGCCCCATTTCTGAAATAGCAGAAGTGATCCGAATATCACGCGCCGGATTATCCGATCCAAGAAAACCACTTG
Source organism: Parashewanella tropica (assembly GCF_004358445.1). Taxonomy (NCBI): domain Bacteria; kingdom Pseudomonadati; phylum Pseudomonadota; class Gammaproteobacteria; order Alteromonadales; family Shewanellaceae; genus Parashewanella; species Parashewanella tropica. Next base: position 270,113 of record NZ_CP037951.1, on the reverse strand, counting down.
GGGTGTTTCTCATGTGTGGCCCAAGCGGTGTCGGTAAAACGGAAACCGCGCTTGCTTTAGCCGAAGAACTGTTCGGCAGTGAAAATAGCATTACTACCATTAACATGACAGAGTTTAAAGAAGCTCATAAAGTCTCTATGTTATTAGGTGCTCCCGCAGGCTATGTCGGCTATGGAAAAGGAGGCGTGCTTACCGAAGCGGTTCGTAAAAAACCCTATTCGCTCATTTTACTGGATGAAGTCGATAAAGCTCATCCGAGTGTGCAGGATATTTTTTATCAAATTTTTGATAAAGGCAGTATTTCCGATAGTGAAGGTAGGCATATCGATTTTAAAAACTGCTTGATCATCATGACGACAAATGTCGGTGATACTTGTATCGTTAATGCCCTTGATGAAGGGTTCAGCGATACCAAGACCTTACAAAAAAGGGTTTTTCCTGAGCTGCAAAAATCATTTAGCACCGCATTTTTAGGTCGCCTTTCCATCATTCCCTACCACCCTCTGAGTGATAGCCAACTAGAACAAATCACCATGTTATCCCTCAACAAAGTTGAGCAATCACTGAGCAAGCATTATGGCGCTACACTGGCTTACGAACCCTCGGTTATTGAATTTTTACTTAAGCAAAACCAATCACCAGAAATCGGTGCCAGAGCCATTGAACAACAGATCAGTCAGTGGGTGATGCCTCAAATTGCCAACTCCTGCATAGACAAAATGAGCATTGGGCAGCCGTTTTCAACGGTCACTCTCACCTGTAGCAGTGGACAAATGAATGTTGATATTCACTAGCACTTGGCTACCTAGACCGAGGACTTAAGCATGTCGTTATCGTTAAGAATCATCTGCTCCCCTGATAGCGAAGCCATCAGCGAGTGGACAAAAACCTTCCCAGAAGAGGGGGGAACCATTGGTCGAGGATTTGGTACCACATTTCAGCTGAGTGACGCCGAACGCACCATTTCAAGTGTTCATGCTTCCATCGTCAATACGGACAAAGGGCTAAAACTGATTGATAACAGCACTAACGGGGTCTTTATCAATGGGGCTGACAGCCCAATCGGAAAAGGGAATCAAGAGTCTCTCAGAGATGGCGACGTGATCACGATTGGCTCGTATCGTTTACTGGTTTCATACTTCAGTCCAGACGATGCAAAAGCTGAGTATATTGAAGATGATGTGATTACCTCCCCTCAAGAGCCAAGTCTTCAAGAACCCAGTTTTATCCTCGGTAACGACCCATTTTTAGACAGTGACGATGTCAGCATTTCAGCGGTTGCTAATGAGTCAGTTTCCCCGAGTCGTCATCCAGACAATGATAAGAATTTCTCAACTAATGCCTCTGATTTTAATACTATCGAGAAAGATCCATTTCATCTGCCAGAAAAAGAGCAAGAGTCAACGACCCTTGAGCGCGCACCATTGACCCAATATTTTGAAGATTATGAAGACGATCCCTTTCACGATACCTTATTTTCTCAAGTACTCGATCTAAACAAAAAAGAACTCAGCCCCCACAGTGCCTCGGAATCAAAATTAGTACAGCTTTACCGTCAAGAACTCCAACAAAAAAGAAAAACCCAACAAGCCATGGAGATGGCACTCACCAGACTACTAAAAGATATGGCACCAGAATCGCTTGAACCCGTTTTTGAAGAGTTAAGTCCTCCACGGTTATGGCACAATCATTGGCGTTACTGGACCATGTATAAACATTACTTTTCACATCAACTCAAAAGTCGCGATTGGCACATAAAATTCCATTTCTACTTTCAAGAGTCACTTGGACTCCATTCCAATGACAGGTAAAGACCACTGATTATGAAACGAATCCTCTTAGTTATGATGTTAGCGGTTTTACTGCAAGGCTGTAGCCTATTGGGTTTTGGCAAGCCTGCTCCCAAAACACTGACAGTAATGGTATCCGCCTCTTACAACATCAATCCGAACCTGAAAAATAATGCGACGCCAATAAAATTGAGAGTGTATCAGCTGTCCGACAGCGAAGTATTCAATCAAGCCAGCTTTTTGAATATTTTCAATGATGAACAAGGTGTACTGAAAGCCAGTTTACTTTCTGTTCGACACTTAAAAAGCATCATACCGGGAGAAAAATACCAGCAAGTATACCCACTGCTCGATGGCACCAAATACATCGCTATTCTTGCGGGGTTTTCGGATTATCAAGAAGCTAATGATAAAGCCATTTTTCCAATCAGTAGCGACAGCTCACAGACCGTCAACATTGATATTGATGGCATTAACTTATCTATTCAGGGGTAAAGATGGATACCAATAAGATTGTTTGGAGTGAGGGGATGTTTTTAAGTCCTCAGCATTTTCAGCAACAAGACCGATACCATGAATACTTTACCAGACAATTGATAGAGCAGAACAACGCTTGCTTTTATGGTCTCACCGCACTTCACATTGATAACTCATTACTCACGATTGGAAAAGTGTCAATCACGCACGCTAAAGGCATTTTTCCTGATGGAACGCCTTTTGAAATATTGGAAAGTTTGACCATTGAAATCCCCAGTAGTACCACCAATAAACTGGTGTACTTAGCCCTGCCATTGACTCGAACAGGGGCGGTGAATGTCGGTAAAAGCACCCGCTTTCGATTTTCTCCCTTTGAATACGCCACCTTTGATACGACTCGTGAACACAGTGACTCGGTACAACTGGAATTAGGCAAGCTCAATATTGTACTCAAGCTCGAAGGTGATGACTTACAAGATTACATTGTACTCTCGGTTGCCAAAGTCATGGAGTTTAGGAGTGAAGGCGAGGTTATACTCAGTAAAGAATTTGTTCCCAACTGTTTGTACTACAATGTCTCTCACTATCTGACCAACGGCATTACCGATCTTGCGGCTCACATGCAATATCGAGCCACAACTATTGCTACGCGTCTGCAAACAGAAGAAAGCAGTAAAAGCTATCAAGCATTACTTCGAGATTATTTATGGTTACAAGCTCTGTGCACTTGGCTTCCAAAGTTTAGACATGATGCTGAAATGTCTAATGCCGCTACTTACCAGCTGTATTTAGATTGCATATCCCTTTACGGACAAATGTGTGGTTTGGAAAATAGGGTACCCAAAACGTTACGTCAATGGAATCAAAGTGAACTTTACTCCGTATTTGTTGACCTCTTTAGCGAAATCAAAACCCTATTGAGTGAAATTAAACTCGATAATGTCACAAGCCTAAAATGGGATGAAAGCCTATTTGCCAGCCGCCGATTACTCAGAACCGTCATCCCTGATAGAAACTTATTTAAACAAGGCCGATTTATACTGGTGGTAACCTCAAGTATTGGCTCTGTTCGACTCAACGAAGAGTTTCCTAAATCTGCGAAACTGGCTGGCAATTCGACCATAGTGAATTTGGTCAGAAGTGCCATACAAGGGGTTGGTCTATTAAACCTCCCTTACGCCCCTTCTGAGCTTAAATCAAAAGTCGATGCTTCGTATTTTGAAGTCGATGTGCAATCAGAACTTTGGAAGCAGCTCGTCGATAAAGAGGATCCTATTGCTCTGCATATTGATGAAAGGATTGAAGATGTGTGTGTCGAGTTTCATGTAATTAGGTGATGAAACATGAATGATATATTTACCGAAGAGCCCACGGTTGTAGTTCAGCGCACAGCGATTGAAGAAGAGCTTGATACTGACCCAACCCAGACTCACATTCTAGACTTAAGTGATATCGAATACATCATTAGCGATCTCGTCGTCTATGGTAATCCCCTACTCAACCCTGCCACTGATATTTTAGGGATGCTAATCACCATCCCAAGGCAAGGAAAGCCAACCAATGTTGAGCTATTTAGACAACAGTTACTCAATAAAATTGCCGATTTTCGAAAACAAGCCGTCCACCTTTCCTATCACCCAAGTGTGCTAGATAAGAGTTGTTTTGTATTATGCGCCGCACTCGATGAAGCCATTATTTATACCCCGTGGGGAGAGCAACACCATTGGCAAAATAATTCACTGCTGAGCAAAGTGTTTCAAGAGCGAAATGGCGGGGAGGTATTTTTTCAACTACTGGAAAAAGCGTGTCACCAACCCACTAAGTTGATTGATTTTATCGAGCTCCAGTACGTATTACTCATGTTAGGGTTTCAAGGATTATATCGAGATCAAAAAGAAAGCGAACTCTACGACTTAAAAACAGAACTCTATGCCATCCTAAAAATCTATCGTGATAAACAAAGCCTTACTCGCCCTCAAGCCAGCAAACCTAAAAAAGCCTCACCACCCAGACACTTTCTCAATATGAAAACCGTATTGGCCTTTTCCGTTTTTATCGTATTGATGAGCTATGGGATTTCCGAGTATTGGTATTTCAATCGCAGTAAGCATATCAGTAATGAATTAGAGCAAATTGGGCTTATTAATATCCACCCATTAACGAATGTAGAGCTTTTTCATCCTGAAACGGAACCTATAACCCCCTCGACGCCTCATGCACCGAAAAAATGAAAGCTCGCATATCACTAGAGGCCAAGATTCTGGCTGTGGAGAGTTAACCGTATGAAGTTAAAGATGTATACCGTGATCAGCTTGGTGCTTTGCATCATTCTGTCGACGCTTGCTTGGATAATTTTCCCACAACTCTCATGGCTCATGTATCCAGCAATTATTTCAATCATCATCACTATCGGACTATGCTATTTTTTGTACGCTCAATCTGAGTATGGCAAGCAACACAAACTTCGTCGTGATCAAATCAAGGCCGAAAAACAACAAGCTGCACAAATCAATACCATCATTCGATCTGCTGTATCACGGATCAAAAATGCCAAAAACATTAAGCACAGTACACTCTACGATCTACCTTGGTATCTCGTATTAGGAGAGCAAGCTGCTGGCAAAAGTACCTTATTGAAACAAAATGGATTAGAGCTGTTATTAGATGACACCTTAAAGGAGCAGCAACAAACGTACATTCGCTTTTGGTACAACGAAGACATCATCTGTCTAGAAGTGGGTGATAAAATCTATAACGGTCATGAGTTCAATCATTCACTCTGGAGCACCTTAAGTAAACAACTGTTAAAAGTGCGTCCCCGCCAAAGTCTAAATGGCGTCGTCAATCTGCTTAATTGTAAAAGTTTAATAACCATGGATAGGAAAACACGGGAGACTCAAGCGAAACAAGTCAAAGATGCCATGCTCGCGTTAACCGCTAAGCTCAAACTCTCTGTACCTTTTTATTGTGTATTAGCCAAAGTGGATGTTATTTCAGACTTTATTGAATTTTTTGATCCCTACTCCAATGAGGAGCTAGCCGAGCCACTAGGGATCACCTTTGATACATCAGCCCACGTTCCCTTTCAACCCTCTGCTTTTCAAGAAAAAGTAAAATCATTTTTAAGCGGGATCACACAGCAACAGTTTGAATTACTGTTTAACATTAACTCTGAACAAACGGCCTCTGTCATTGCCTTACCCTATCAGCTCAGACTGTTCTTTCATATCGTATCAGAGTGGATAACAGAGCTCGGCAAAGAAAGTCGAGCTAAACACTGCGTTTGGATAAGAGGGGTCTATTTTCTCAATTGTGTTGTTGATGAACACTCCTATGACATTTTAGGCAAAGTCATCGCCTTACACTCCGAGTTTAATACCAACGAACAAAGACAAAGAGTCGCGAGAAGACGGCACTTTTTTGCTCAAAAACTGTTACAGCAATCCATTTTACCTGAAGCACAACTCGCTGGGATCAACACCAGAATGCAAATGGGATATCTGTTTTTCCGAAGTACGTTGGCCATCGGTGCCCTGCTACTGATTGCGCTCACCATATGGACCTTAAAGAATAACTGGAGTGCCGACGAAGACTGGCGAAACAATGCCCTCACCCAATTGAGCCTCTACAAAAATGACTTACAACATTCACAGCAAAATCCAACCCGTTTCCAAGATGTGATTGAACTGCTCAGTGAATTAAGAGCCGTCGCCAAAGAAGGCGTTGCGCCTAAACCTTGGTATCGAAAAGTCAGCCTAAAACAAGGCGATATTGCTGCGCAAATATACAGCATTTATGAGTCACAGCTCAGTATGTTATTACTGCCACAACTTGAGCGACTCGGAGCGAAAGATCTGTCCCATTATGTTGAACAGCGCGACTCCAGTAAAATTTTTGAAGTACTGCGTTACTATGAAATGCTTTCCAATAAATCTAAATTAGAAACGATTGATTTAAGATCTTATTTACTGGGGATCATAAAAAAACAAGCCTTACTTTCCGAGTCTGAACAAACCACGCTATCAGACTTATTGGTTGATCTCTTTAACAGCAACTATCAAAAACGCATAAAGTTAAACGATAGACTGGTGGCAGAGGCCAGTAATATTTTAATTGGCTTATCGCCAGAAAGACTCATTTACGCAAAAATCATTAACACCGCAAAACATAAACAGTTGGTTGATGTAAGAAAACAGCTCGGTACTAATTTTGATTCAATATTCAGTTTTACACCAAATTATCAAGGTTTTATGATCCCCAAGCTGTTCACCAAGCAGGGCTATAAAACCATAGACTTAAGTGCAAACTCTCCCACCTTAAAAGAACTCATGTCTGAATTTGAATTCATACAGAAAGGGAATAGCGAAGTTTCTCCACTTGAAATGAAAGCTCTGAGCCAAAATGTTCAACGTCTCTATTATTCAGATTACATTCGACGATGGAATGATCTATTAAACAATATCAGTATCAAACACTTCACATCATCCAATGAGCTTTCTTTGGCACTTCACGGGGCAAGACAACCCGTCGCGAGCCCTGTTTTAGATACCTTAGAAGCCATCGTGATGAACACAGATCTGATCAATCAAAATAGCAATATAGCTGTCCTTGCTGGGAAAGTCGGTGGCGATAACACTCAAACACAAGCAAATAAACTCGTTAGCACAGTAAAACCTGAATCTACCGTTAACCAAGCCTTTCAACCTTACTTCGACTACCTGAAAGGCACTGGCGATAAATCAAAGTCGTTACCTGTTGATGGTTTAATACAACAATTTGATCAATTAGATACTTATTTCACTAGAGCTTTATCCAGTCCTAATGCCAGTGAAGCAATGAATAAATACGCCATTGTACATGCATCCGGAAAAGCCGATCCGATTTCAAATTTAGAGCTTGAAGCAGCGAAGTACCCAGAGCAAGTTAAACGGTGGGCATTATCCATTGCTCAACAATCTTGGCGATTGGTCATGCAAAAAAATATGGATTACATCAACAGTCAATGGAATGACAAAGTGTACCAAACCTATGATGAATCCTTTGAAGGACGGTTTCCCTTTTATCAAAAAGAAAACTTAGAAGTTGCCCTAGATGATTTTACTCAAATGTTCATGGCAAAAGGCCAAATTGACAGCTTTATTACTCAATACCTTACGCCCTTTACATACTGGCAAGGCAATACACTTAAATTAGCCAAAATCGATGGGATATTTCTGCCCATGGGCAAGCATTCTTTAGACCTATTGAACCAAGCCCAATTAGTCAGTCGGGTATTTTTTGGCGCTACAGGTAAAAAGCTCTCTTTGAATATCAATTTAATGCCAATATCCATGGCTTCTCGAGTCACGGATTTTGAGCTTGGGGCCGATAATGCTATTTTCAGCTACGATCAAGGACCCAGAGTGGCCAAACAAATCCAATGGCCACTCGACAGTAGCTCAGATGTCATTCGCAGTAGCTTTTTTAGCGGTGTCAATCGCATTGCGTCGAAGTCATATCAAGGCCCATGGGGATTATTACGCTTCTTATTTGATGGTCAATCCACATCGACGAATGATCCACTGGTTAGAAGGCTGACATACAGACTGAACGGAAACAGCATAGATTTGGATTACAAATTGCCTGATTCAAAAATCATTTTAGACAGCCAATTTTTCAGCCAACTAAGACTCGAAGAGTTGCTATGAGCCAACCAATAAAACAAAAACAACCCAACCAATACGCGGCACACTCTTACACAAAGCACTTCACCTCTATGCAAATGCTGAAGCAAGAGTGGTGTGCGCTAACACAATGTGCCGGAGATGGAATACAAAAAGTCATCGATATTGACCTTTCAAACCGCATTCTTACTTTAGAATTCGATGCCAGCTATCAGCCACTGTTGTATTTGCCAAAATCAGAGGCGAACATCTTCAATCAGCTGCTGCCTAAAATCACAGCGTTGATATCATATTGCCACCATAAAGGCTGGATCCACGGAGATATCAAACCCTCAAATATTCTCTACCACCCAAGTTCTTTGCAGGTAAAACTTATCGACTTTGGCGCGAGCTTACCCATAGGTCTTAACCGCTCATCACTACCCTATTGGCAATGTACTCCTAGCTTTAGCAGTATCAACCAACAAGAAGGAAAAGGAAAAGTCGACACTAATGATGATTGGCAAGGGGTATTCAAAATTTGTCAGCAATTTTTCGAACAGTGTTATAAAACAAGGTAGGGACAGTTCCAAATTTACTATAAATACTACACATCCTTTGGAGTTAATCTATGGATATACCTCAAACGTCTCCCTGTTCCCCCATAATTTCCCATAAACTTAGTCAATTCATCTAGGCATGCCACCACATCCTTAATAGGTTTATCAAGGAAAGTAAAAAAACCTACATTTGGATCAAATACTGAGATTTTATTATCAATCTTACCTAAACAAATAGCATGAGCACCTGATACACAGGTTATAACAACATGAAAGAAGCATACCTTTTTTTTCTTTATATAAGATTTAAAATTCTTAAAAGATAATCCTATCCTGCCAAAAATTGGAACATCATAGTCAGTAAAGATTCGTCTAAGTATTTGCCCATCATGAAATGTTACGTTTTGATTATTAATAAATTGATATCCCCTGATTTGCCCAATGCCTTCCTTGGTTTTAATTTTAGATAAAAAATAACCATAGTCGAAATTACCCTGCATCATTACCATACAAAGAGCAAAACAACATCCGCCTAGAGTTGAATTGTCACTGCGAGCATCAATATACCCCCTAGGAAACTCAATCTGACGAGCTTCAAAGGAATCTAAATTTTGCAATATAGTACTTTGGCGGAATTCATAAAACACTTCTGCACCAAAAGACTTAGCAATACCTTCAAAAGACATAACCCAAACCTATTAATCCAGCATTAACTAAACAAGTACAATAAAAGAGTGGACTGCAAAAACAACCAAACTCATCGAATTAATTAGATTGACTTTATATAATAAATAACGCTAAACACTATTAAACCTAGCCTTTACGGCTTATATTCCTTTTGGGTTAAGCCTAAGTATGAAGCGTCGATACTGTCTCACCCCACCATAATTTTTTAAAACAACTTTTGATACGAAATAAAAATGGATAACGTGTTCTAGATGTCCTTTTTCTTGGTAATTCTAAGAATAAATCGTCTAAACTTACCAACACCGCCATAATCCATATAATTCGTTAAATCATCCAGACAGCCTAAAATTTCTTTTACTTTTGCCCCATTAAATGTCCAAAACCCTACATTCGGATCAAAAATAGAATAACGCTCTCCCTCTCTTTGCATACAGATTGCGTGGGTAAGATCTTCGTTACAGTAAACCTTAATATAAAAACAGCATGACTTTTTCCATTTCACATAGGATTTGAATTTTAAAAAAGATTTACCCGCTTTACCGTATTTAGGTACGTCATAATCTGGCAAACAATTTCTTAATAAAACATCAAGTGCTACACCTACTTTTTGAATGAACTGGTAGCCTCTTACCTGACCGATCCCTTCATTGGTTTTCAATAAAGGCTCTAATCGCCTAAAATCAAAATCGCCATTCATCAAAGTCATGCATAAACCAAAACAACATCCATTGGTCGTGACATTGTCACTTTCAATTCGCACATACCCTCGTGGAAACTCCACTTGGCGGCCTAATACAAAATTCAAATTTGGTGTTATTATTGACTGATCAAAATCGTAAAATGCAACGGCACCTCGTGACTTTGCTATTCCCTCAAATGACATGCCCAGACCTTTTACACAAGATACTATGTACGCATTATAAAAATAATCATTGGCTAAGGTTCGAATTTAGAATGCTTAATAATAATGATTTGGAATAAGGAATCGATCTTTACGGTGCTAACCTGACACTCATTGTGCCCTTCATACATAAAGCCGAGTACCGAAATATGGCTACATCAGCTCAAGCAATCCCCCTTCCCCTTACATCAATAGAAACCACACATGTCTCGGCTACAACAGACGAAGATATCCAATCAAAACTTCAGCTTTTACAAGATGAGGCATCATCGCTCTCTCAGCTTGACACACAGGATGCCATCACCAAACATTCCAAACTCGTTTTCGAAATAGATAAAACACTACAATCATTACCAGAAACTCAACGAAAAGCCGCTTTGATATCAACATTAAATGGTTACCGTGATCACCTTACCACTTTTTTAAAGGCGCTCCCGGCATTGCAGTTTTCTAATGAAGACATGGGACTGGCTCAACATGTCCTTCCCCTTTTATCTAGACAAATGCCAAGTAAACTTGCGGTTACTTCCCAAAAAGAGACCAAACCCGCATGTGAAACGGTTGAACTTAACACTTTGCAGCAACAATTTAGAACATTCACCCTTGTTAAATCTATTCTTGATCAACATTCAGAATTGAGCGATCCCGATTGTTATCACACACTAGTGTTAAGACTGATTGAAACGCGAACCCAGCAGGCAATGTACACTTCTTGCCTTCACACCAAGCAACTGCATTTGAGACAAGCCCTACAACTGTCGTCAACCGATGCTCGGCTATCAAGAGAAGTCATTTCCCGACAAGCACTACGTGCCCATACCATTCTAAGGTGGCATGCTTTCGTTGAAAAAAAAGATGAAAAAAACATAGAAGAACTTCAAACAGAAATAAGAAAGCATCAAAGAGCCAAACAATCTCATCATACTGGAGATGTCTATTCTCTATATTGGCAATATGTCGTGAGCACGCATTGCTCAATTTTTAATGTATCCCAAAATGATAAGCTTTCAAGAGAAGTCGAACTGGTAACTCAATGTGAAAAACAATTAAAACCAGCGGCCAACTGCCCATTAGAAGATAAAGCTTTTTATGATTACTTAGTCTATAAAACCCAATGTTTCCACCATTATTCTGCTGGCCTAAAGCAAATGGCTACCGCTTTACGACTCAATTGTTTATCACCCAATAAACCTATTGACCATAAAAAATTAGATCAAGCAATGATGGCCTACCTACAAACCATTAACCTTACGTTAAAGTCCATGGCTTTCCCTCAATGGCAGCAAGGCGAAGTCACTTTAGACAATCTTTGTCAAATAGATTTTGGTCAAATCAAAACTCAACTCACTGAAGATATGCAATTTGTCATACTTGATTCCATCTACGGTATTGCTTGGTGCTACTTCATAAAAAGTAAACCTGCTTGTTTTATGGAGGCATCGCCAAAACGTTCAGAAGCCTTTGAATGGCTTACCATCGCAGGCAAAATTAAGGCAATAGCCCAGCAGTTTGGGCATTTACAAACATCAGTATTAGAGCGAGATCTAATCGGTGCAAATGAGGCAAGAAAATTAGTTGAAACAAACTTTGCAACCTTTGCCAATTAGCAAATGGCTCAACAACTAACATAGCCAATAGTTAAATCTTATAGCCGTTAGCTTTATTTAACTCTTGATAAATCCGATATGCTAAACACCTTTTTAGTCTAACTAAGAGCATTCGGCATGGGTCGATTTATGGGTGAATACTTAGAGTTTCCATTAGAGTCATGGATGGAACATTTTAGTCGTCATGTTGAAGCCTTTAAGTACAAAACCTTAATTGATATCACCATGCCCGGTAGTCACGATGCGGCAACTTATACCATGTCCTCGTCGGCAGGAGCCAAATTTGCGGTGACTCAGACAAAAACCTTAGTCGAACAATTTAATTTAGGCGTTCGCTACTTTGATATCAGAGTGAGACAAGTGGACGGAAAGCAAATGTCTTTTTTTCATGGCTCTGTAGACAGTAAAAAAGAAGACGTTTTTCCTAATTTAATGGCTTTTTTTAGTACGGTTTTACTCAGCAACGAAGTTGTTATCATCAAGCTTCACTTTAGTGGTGTCAGCGACTTCGAACTGTTTCGAAAACTCTATATCAATGAAGATATCAAGGCACTGATTCTCACTCCTTACGAATTCACCAGTGAACCACTCGAAAATTTATTAGGAACAAAAAAACTCGTTATCTTAACCAATCATGGCGGATTAACTGACATCTCTGTTGATTACAATAAAAGCACCACGACGCAGTGGGGAAAAACCAGAGACCCGAAAAAATTATTGGAGTCAATGAACGAGACCAGAGCAACACTAGATATGTTTTCGAGATATAAACTGAAAGTCGTGCAAACCAATCAACCTGCGTTGGTCGGCAGTGGCAGTAATCGATTTATTTCCGTGTTAGATCAAGATGCCCAACCCGAAAGCCGCGCAACGGTAAGGCATTTTGTGAATCAAAGTAAGCACGAACTGATAAGAGTTAAAGCCAGCAAAAATATGAGTCACTTTCGTCAAGTGCAGATGTGTACCAGAGGAGTGATCAGTCTAGACAATATCGGCTCAGATATGGATAAAGACCAATTAGTCGGGCAAATCATCGAGCTTAACTATTGGTAACCTGAGCTGATTTCTTTATGCAGAGCTCAGGTTACTTAAACAAAAAAGGAAGCGATTCGCCTCCTTTCTTTGCGGGTATGTGTTCACATTAAGAGTGTAATCGGCCATCAGGCTGCTCAAAAATCAAATCTTCCATTTGTTCGTAAGCCGATTGGTGACCAGGAGCATTAAATAAGACCATCAAAATCACCCACTTTAAGTCGTCCAACCCAAGGTAGCTGTCTTCTAGCTCCATCACACGGTCGATAACCATTTCACGAGTTTCGACATTCAGCACCTTGATCTGTTCAAGGAACAAGATAAAGCCACGACTTTCTACATCCAGTTTGTCCATTTCCTCTGTAGTATAAATACGAAAAGATTGTTGGTTATGTGTGCGGAGATAAGATCCCTCCTTAGTCTGTAAATCCGCTAATCGCTCTAACCAATCTAAGGCCTTAATGATTTCTGATTGATGAAAACCTGCTCGTGTCAATTCTTGAGTCAGCTCACCCTCATCCACTAATAACTCTGTATCTCCTTGGACATAGTTCTCGAAAAGGTACATTAAAATGTCAAACATCGGCCTAACTCCTCTTCAGTTTAACGTAACCACCAGGTACTGTTGCCACCCAACCTTGCAGTTCAAGTTCAAGTAATTGCTCCAGCACTTGATCGATCGCAATTCCACTATGCTCGACAATGACATCAATTGTCGTTGTCTCATAGCCTACACTAGCCAAGAGTGAAGAAAATGGCAAATCAGGTTGTGCCTTTTCTACTATATGGTGCTGCTTTTTTGACTCTTCAAGATGATGGCGAAAAATAGTGGGTAATTCTTGCAAAATATCATCCACACATGTTGTCAACTTTGCTCCTTGCTGAATTAAGTCATGGCAGCCCTGACTTTGATGACTCAAAATGCTCCCAGGAAGCGCAAACACATCTCGCCCTTGCTCCATTGCCAGTCTTGCCGTAATTAGCGAGCCACTACGACGAGACGCCTCAACCACCAGCGTACCTAAACTAAGACCGCTAATAATACGATTTCGTTTCGGAAAATTCCCTGCATAAGGCCGAGTGTCTGGCCAATATTCACTAATGAGACAGCCATGTGCTTGAATATCTTGGTACAGTTTTCGATGACGTTTTGGATAAATTTCTTCAACGCCTGTTCCTAATACCGCTGTGGTTTTCAACGCTAACTCAGTTCGAGCCGCCAACGCTCCGCTGTGCGCAGCGCCATCAATACCAGCCGCTAAGCCACTGGTTACTGTCATTCCAGCCTCTACTAGCTGCTTTGACAATTCATAGCTGTGCTTTAACCCTGCTGGCGTAGCATCTCGGCTGCCCACTATCGCTACTGAAGGCAAGGCTAACGCCATTGGATCGCCCTTAACAAACAGTAACAGAGGAGGATCGCTAATATGTTTTAACAACGGTGGATAATGGTCATCGTCTTGGCAAAGAATATGATGCTCGGAAGAGGACTGTAGCCATGATAAGGCAAAATCAACTTTTTCAGGGTGGTATTTTAAGGAGGCAAGACTTTTAGCTGAAGCAGGTAAATCGTGAGGGCGATGCTCTATCGCCCACCTTAGCTCAGATAAAGAAAGATGCTTTAATAATTGTTGAATCCGAGTTGGCCCTAACCCAGATACCGCACTAACAACTAGCCAATCGGCCAGCGCTGATGCGGTCATTGCCTAGCGATGGCTCCCGAGCGAGGTGTTACAATCTTATCCCCGACACGCACTGGACGATCATTTAATAAAATCAAACCAAAACTCACGTCATCAAACACCTTAAACACCATTAATTTACCACGAAAGGTATCGGGAACCGTTATCGCATTATCATCAGAAATGGCGGCCATTAGATTGTTATAGGCATTGCGATCTTCTGTTTGTACTGGCTGCTCATTCGCATCAATCACAATTTCATCGCCGTCACGGAAAATATCGAAGACTTGACCAGAACGTATTCCCGCCTTACTACCATTATCTAGATACACCACGCTTAGCTGACCAGCTTCACGCTGTTTATTGGCAATCGCAATCACTCGGGTAATGCTGTCCACGGCTCCAGGAGCTGGCATATAGTAAGCTGACATCATGGCTTCTTCATCGACTGGCAACGCAAAAAAACCCGCTTTAGTTTCTCGCTGATTATTCAGAATTTGTACCTTTGAGACTCGACCAGATTCAATCACTCTACCACTTCCGGTTAGAACAAGCTCTTTACCTAAATGCTCACCGTGGGCTTCAAGATCACGTCCAGGTTGATATAACGCCAACTTTTGTCCAACATCCAGAGTCTTATCGACGTAAATCACATCATTAAGGGTATGAAAGCGAGATTCACGTTCACCACCAAGTACTTTCGCTTTGCCTTCAAGCCAATCAAGCGTTTCAATACGATTTTGCAAAATATACGGCTGAATAACGCCAAGGTCGATCATGGGAATAGCGGTATTTTTAGCGATAATTCGACCATGTGGTGACAGTTTTTTATGCGCTTTTTTAACCAGCCTAGGCTGACCATTAATAAAAACTAATGTTAAGGTATCACCGGGGTAAATAAGGTGAGGATTTGTCACTTGAGGGTTGGCATCCCATAATTCAGGCCAGCGCCAAGGATCTTGTAAATAAAAAGTAGAGATATCCCATAAAGTATCGCCTTTTTTGACCACATAGGTTTGTGGACGATCTTGCTTTAGCGCCAAAGTATCGGCGAGCGCTGCACTCGTCATCAAAACGAGCAGTATTAGAATTATGCGTTTCATATAACGGTCCATTTTGTCGTTTCGGGCTTTCTCAATGGATTCAAATCAGGAATGCCCCTAATCCATTAGCGTATGATGTAACTCTACCACTTGATCATAAAGACTTATTCACTTTGAACAATGGTATTCCCCACCACAAAGGATTAAAATTACTCTATTGAACATAGGGCACACCCTAGGGTCAGTATAACTAACTGATTTAGATTTAACAGACTTAGAGAACATCTATGGCACTATTACCTGTTTTACGTTTTCCCGATGAGCGTTTGCGCACTATCGCAAAGCCAGTTACTGAATTTGATGACAAGCTGCAAACTCAAATCGAAGACATGCTAGAAACCATGTACGAAGAAAAAGGCATTGGTCTTGCAGCAACTCAGGTGGACTATCATCAGCGCTTAATTGTGATGGACTTACAAGATGACGTTGAGCGTCCAAATGTATTCATCAACCCAGAGATTGTTGAGTCCAGTGGTCATTTTGAAAACGAAGAAGGCTGTTTATCCGTCCCAGGCGTCTACGCCAAAGTTGAACGTGCAGAGAATGTGACGGTAAAAGCGTTGGATCGTGACGGCAAAGAATTCACTGTAGAAGCCGATGGCTTGTTTGCTATCTGCCTTCAACACGAAATGGATCACATTGTCGGAAAGCTATTTGTGGATTACTTGTCACCACTCAAACGCAATCGCATTAAGCAAAAGTTAGAAAAAGAAGCTCGTCTGGCTGCGAAAAACGCCTAAGGTACCATTTTGAAACCACTCAATATTATTTTTGCCGGTACGCCGGATTTTGCTGCTCGCCATTTACAAGCCTTAATCGACTCTCACCATAATGTGATTGGGGTTTATACCCAACCTGATCGTCCAGCAGGTCGCGGTAAAAAATTGCAAGCCAGCCCAGTAAAGCAACTAGCCGAACAACACGACATTAGCGTTTACCAACCTAAAAGCTTACGAACTGAAGATGCACAACAAGAATTAGCTGGGCTGAACGCTGACATCATGGTGGTGGTCGCTTATGGTTTGATTTTGCCACAAGTGGTATTAGACACGCCAAAGCTTGGCTGCATCAATGTTCATGGTTCTATTCTTCCCCGCTGGCGAGGCGCGGCACCGATTCAACGCTCGATTTGGGCGGGCGATGTTGAAACTGGTGTGACGATTATGCAAATGGATATTGGCCTCGATACTGGTGATATGCTGCTGAAAACCAAACTGCCGATTTTGCCTGAAGACACCAGTGCGACCTTATACGAAAAACTCGCCGAACAAGGCCCAGTTGCTCTGCTGGCAGCACTAGATGGCCTAGCTGCTGGCACACTGCAAGCCGAAGTACAGGATGATGCTTTGGCCAATTATGCTGAAAAGCTGTCAAAAGAAGAAGCTAAAATTGACTGGAACAAATCGGCAAAACAATTATGGCAAGAAGTCCGTGCCTTCAACCCTTGGCCTGTCAGTCATTTTGCACATCGTGATCAAACCATCAAAGTCTGGGAAGCGGATTTTCAACATACCGAACACAATGCCAAAGTAGGAAGTGTTGTATCTGCAGATAAAAGCGGTATTGCGATTGCCGCCGCTGATGGTGTTTTAATCTTAAAAACACTGCAAATCCCCGGTAAAAAACCGATGGCCGCAGCCGATGTCCTCAATGGTAAAGCCGATTGGTTCCAAGTTGGGCAATTGATTGGCAGCAGTGAGGCTTAACCATGAATGTAAGAGCCCTCGCCGCCAAAGCCTTGTATGCGGTATTAGAGCAAGGCATTTCGTTATCAGTTGCACTGCCTGAGCAACAAAAAAAGCTCAGCAATGGTAAAGATAAAGGCCTACTTGCCGAACTTTGTTATGGCGTATTGCGCGTACTGCCACAGCTTGATAAACGAGTGAGTGATTGCTTAAGTAAACCCTTTAAAAACAAGCAACGCGTATTGCATCAATTATTGCTTGTAGGTTGTTATCAGCTGTATTTTACTCGCATACCTGAACATGCCGCGATTTCAGAAACCGCTGAAGCTTGTCGTCAGCTAAGATTCGAAGGCTTGGTTAAAGTTATCAATGGAGTATTGAGAAACATTCAGCGCAACCAAACGGAACTCAGCGCTGATAATCCTGTATTGGAATTTAATACTCCCAACTGGCTGATCAAACACTTACAAGCCGCTTACCCTGATGCTTGGAAGTCCATTATTGAGCAAAGCCACCAGCGGCCGCCGATGTGGCTTCGTAATAACCAGCAAGCACAAAGCCGTGAGCAATATCTCTCACAATTGTCAGAAGCTGGCATAGAGGCCACAGCGGGCAAGAGTAAGGATGCCATATTGCTGGAGCAAGCGACAGATGTGATGCAGTTACCAAACTTCGCACAAGGCGCTGTTTCTGTTCAAGATGCTGCGGCACAATGGGCGGCTTGGTTACTTGAGCCCAAAGATAACGAGCTGATTTTAGATGCGTGTGCAGCCCCGGGTGGTAAAACGTGTCACATTTTAGAGCAAGCCCCAAACGCACAAGTCATCGCTGTAGATTTTGATGAAAAGCGCTTAGCTCGCGTCAATGAGAATCTCGAGCGCCTGAATGTATCAGCGCAAACCATTCATGGTGATGCCGCCAATATTGATTCATGGTGGCAAGGTGACAAATTCGATCGCATTTTGCTTGACGCCCCCTGCTCAGCCACGGGCGTTATTCGCCGTCACCCAGATATTAAATGGTTAAGGCAATCGAAAGACATTGAAGAGCTTGCCAAGTTGCAATCCCAAATATTGGACCATTGTTGGCAATGGCTAAAACCGGGCGGCACACTACTTTATGCCACTTGCTCAATTTTGCCTGAAGAAAATGCCGAACAAATCAAAGCATTTCTTGCTCGTCAATCTGATGCTAAGCTTGAAGGGTTTGCAGAGCAAAATAGCCAAGATTCAATCGGCTGGCAAATCACACCTGGTGAATCGAATATGGACGGGTTTTATTACGCTCGTTTAAAAAAACAATAGGGATAGAAACAGGCAATGAAAATTATCATTTTAGGTGCAGGTCAGGTTGGCGGCACACTGGCAGAAAATCTGGTAGGTGAAAACAACGATATCACCTTAGTCGATAATGATAAAATTCGCCTGCGCTCTCTACAGGATAAGTTTGACTTACGAGTCGTTCATGGTCACGGGGCGCACCCAGAAGTCTTAAAAGAAGCCGGTGCAGAGGATGCCGATATGCTCATCGCTGTGACCAACAGCGATGAATGTAATATGGCGGCCTGTCAAATCGCCTATACCTTATACGGTACCCCAACTAAGATTGCTCGTATTCGCTCTCAACAATACCTGACGCTCAGCAATAAATTATTCATCGACAGTGAGCGTAAAAACTCAGATAACCGTTTACGTGGCGGTTTTGTGATTGATGAACTTATTGCCCCAGAGCAACTCGTCACCTCATACATTCACCGCTTAGTCGAATACCCTGGCGCACTTCAAGTTCTTGAATTTGCCGAAGGTCGTTTAAGCTTAGTCGCCATTAAAGCGTATTACGGTGGCCCGCTTGTAGGGAATGCACTGTCTGCGCTGCGCGAGCATATGCCGAATATTGATACCCGTGTTGCTGCGATTTTCCGTCAGGGTCGCCCCATCATGCCACAAGGCACCACCATCATCGAAGCCGATGATGAGGTGTTTTTCGTCGCTGACAGTCGCCATGTTCGTGCGGTAATGAGCGAAATGCAAAAGCTGGATAATCAATACCGTAATATCATGATTGCAGGTGGCGGTAACATTGGTTTAGGGCTGGCGAAAAAGCTCGAACAAGACCATGCGGT
Source organism: Parashewanella tropica (assembly GCF_004358445.1). NCBI lineage: Bacteria > Pseudomonadati > Pseudomonadota > Gammaproteobacteria > Alteromonadales > Shewanellaceae > Parashewanella > Parashewanella tropica. The sequence continues at coordinate 250,825 of NZ_CP037951.1, read as the reverse complement.
TAAGCTGCTTGAAGCCAAGCCAGAACGTGCCGAAGCCTTATCTGAGTTACTGGAAAATACCACGGTCTTTTGCGGGGATGCCGCCGATCAAGAATTGCTCCTTGAAGAGCACATCGACCAAACCGACGTATTTATTGCGGTCACCAATGATGATGAAGCCAACATCATGTCAGCCTTATTGGCGAAACGCATGGGCGCCAAAAAAGTCATGGTGCTTATTCAACGTGAAGCTTATGTCGATTTAGTTCAAGAAGCCAATATTGATATCGCGATCTCACCTCAACAAGCCACCATTTCGGCGTTGTTAACCCATATTCGTCAAGGCGATATTTGTAACGTTTATTCATTACGAAGAGGGGCGGCAGAAGCCATTGAAGCCATTGCCCATGGTGACGCCAGTACTTCTAAGGTTGTTGGTAAAGCCATTGGTGACATCAAAATGCCTCCGGGTACCACCATTGGTGCCATTGTACGCGAACAAGAAGTATTAATGGCGCACGATAAAACCGTTATCGAGCAGGGAGACCATGTGGTGCTGTTTTTGGTCAACAAGAAATTTATTGGCGAAGTCGAAAAACTGTTCCAACCTAGCGCGTTCTTTTTCTAGAGGTAAACGCATGCTGTTACTACACTTAGTTGCATCATATCGAACGTTTCAGGTTTTATGATCAACTTTCGCCCAGTCATATTTACATTAGGCACATTCTTATCGATGCTGTCGGGGTTTATGCTTATTCCCCTGTGTTTTTCTTTGATTTATGCCGAAGATACCAGCATCGCCTTTATTCTGGCGACAGCCCTGACCAGCATTGCCGCCAGTATTTGTATCCATCAAGGTCAGAAAGCACGCATCCACCTCAACATTCGTGAAATGTTCATTCTGACCAGCATCACCTGGTTTGTAGTCAGTTTATTTGCGGCACTGCCCTTTACCTTTTATCACGGTATCGAATACACCGACGCCTTCTTTGAAACCATGTCAGGGGTCACCACCACAGGCTCTACGGTACTGTCTGGACTTGATGACATGGCCCATAGTATTTTGATCTGGCGTTCTCTACTGCAATGGCTGGGCGGGATTGGTTTTATTGTGATGGCCGTTGCCGTATTACCGTTTTTAAACGTCGGTGGTATGCGCCTATTCCGCACAGAATCCTCAGATTGGAGTGATAAGAGTACGCCACGCACTCAAGACATGGCGAAGAATTTATTCTTCATCTATATCCTGCTCAGTGTGGCCTGTGCCTTGAGCTATCATCTTGCAGGCATGACATGGTTTGAAGCCATCAACCATGCCATGACCACGATTTCGACTGGCGGCTATTCCACTTCCGATCAATCCATGTCGCACTTTTCTCATAGCGCTCAATGGATCAGTATTGTGTTTATGCTGGCTGGCGGCTTACCTTTAATCATCTTTGTGCAATGCATTGCCCAGCGTAGTTTACTGGTTTGGAAAGATGCTCAAGTTGTGGGATTTGTGAAGTTTTTAGCTTTAGTCTCCATCGTATTGGCCATTTGGTATTGGTTTACTCACCACGGTACACACCCAATCGATGCCTTGAGATTAGCCACCTTCAATGTGGTTTCTGTGGTGACCACCACAGGCTATGGGCTTACTGACTATGGCGCTTGGGGCGCCTTTTCCTTCGTGGTGTTTTTGTTTTTAATGTCGGTAGGCAGTTGCTCAGGCTCCACCTCTGGCGGCATTAAAATTTTCCGCTTTCAAATTGCCTTTGCCATCATGCGTGAGCAACTGAAACTGCAATTTCATCCTAATGGCGTCTTTACCGAGAAGTACAACAACCGCAGCATTCAACCCGATATTGTGCGTTCGTTAGTGACCTTTATGTTGTTGTACGTTGCCGTGGTGATTGCCATCACCATTATTTTAGTGCTGACGAATTTAGATCCTATGACCAGCTTAAGTGCTTCGCTCACCGCAGTAGCTAATGTTGGCCCAGGATTAGGCGACATTATTGGCCCTGCAGGCAACTTCTCCAGCTTAAGCGATACCGCTAAATGGGCATTATCCATTGGTATGTTACTTGGCCGATTGGAGATCTTAACCGTAGCTGTGATTTTCCATCCGAAGTTTTGGAAGTTTTAACAAAAAAGCCACGCTCCTTGTCGTGGCTTTTTAGCACTGAGATAAATTACAAAATCTTTCCAAGATTCAATAGCTGAGTTTCACCGCTGTTATCGTCAACGCCATCATTGTCATTAACGATAAACACGTTTCCGTCAGGCATCACCGCTAAACCCTCTACCTTTTCAAACGCAAGGTTGTTGTAGCGAGTTAAATCTGGCATTAAATCACGCACCATCATTTTAGTGACATCTGCGCCATCGGCTAAGCCTTTAAGTGAAATGCGATACAGCTTTTTAATCGCTGCATCTGGGCCACTTTGGTTGTCACGCTCAACCACAAGGAACTCACCATCTTTAAGGGCGGTGATTTCACTTAAACCAACCCAGCCACCGTTTTGTGATTTTGGCTCATCTAAGGTGTAGTTGAAGAACTTCCAGCTAGTATTGCTTGGATCAAACTTAGCAATACGCACTGTTTCTTCGTCATTCCATGCTCGTTGCATCGCGATAACCACTTTGCCATCGGATTCAGTCACGCCTTCAAAACCAAAGCGTAATTGCACGTTTTCTAGCGCTTCAGGTAAGCGGTGAGCGCGAGTAATTTCAGCGTCCTTGTTCAGTTTCAACAATAGGTTAACTGAGTTTACAGGTTTCTTCTTGTCGCCAACCGTACCAGAGCCTTCAGACACTAACCAGAATCCACCATTAGCTGCCATAGCAATGCCTTCTGGATCGAGATTCACGGTTTTATCTTCATTGACCATTGCCGCTAAATCCGCTGAATCAAAGACATCTTTACGGGCGTCAGATTTAGCATCTTCGGCTGCGTCAACCGCCACCACTTTCAAGCCTTTTAATACGTCATTGCTGTCTTTGATTTGCATTGCTGCCGTTAATACCGCAGGTTGCTTACTGGCATCAATTTTGAAGAGTCGACTGTGGGTATAAGCACTGTCTTCAACGGCATAAAGGTGTTTGCTGTCATCAGCTGCCACTAAACCAGAAAGCGCACTCCAAGGGATTGGATGACCATTAGCATCATTCACAGACTGAATGCTTGGGTACCTATTGTACTTACTGCCGTAACGGTAGATGTTGAGGCCCGCACGCATTTTATCGCCACGATCATCTTTCTCGCTTGATGCAATCACAAGGTCGCGGCTTGGGATCGCTAGAATACCTTCAGGCCCGACCGCCGCTGGCAAAGTTTGCTTGTACTTTGGCGTATCTGCATCATTCACATCGTAAACGAAGACTAAATTGGCACGCTCAGAGGCCACAAATAAATAGTTGTCATCACCAAACTCACCGACTTCAATGTTTTCTGGCTCGTTTCCTTTGTTTTCTGAGCGCCCTTCTGGGTAATGGCCAAAACGCACCGCTAAATGCTCAAGTTGATTTGCCGCTTGATACACCACTTTGCCTTGAGTGTTATACACGGTGAAGCCACGGCCGCCACCTTTGTAATCACCTTCATCAGCAGTGGCAAAGAAGTCATTATTGATCCAGCTTACGCCGTCTGGCTCACGCGGCACATCGCTTAAGCTGCCAGTCAGTTGAATGCGATCTTCTTCTTTGTTATCAATCGCAGCCAGATTTACTGTGCCCGCTGAGAAATGCTTAGTGACTTTTGCCGTTTCTAAATCAATCAATACAATATGATTGTTTTCTTGTAGCGTAACCACAGCAATGTTGTTGTCGTTAATGTCTACATATTCTGGCTCAGGATCATCAGCGTGATTGTCAGCTAACCCTTTAAGTGCCACAGTTGAGGTTGTCCATGAATCCACACCGCCCATCGCTTTGAGTACAATCACTTCACCAGCTTCGGTTTGTGGAAATGGCGTATCTTCATCTAAACGCTCATTTTCAAGTACGATAGCGGCATAGTTACCGTCTTTGCTTACCGCGACAGAGTCAGGCTGACCCGCAAGCGCAATCGAACGCTCAAGCATAGGCTTGGCCGTATCCATGATGTTATAGATTTCTAAACTGCCTGATTGTGTATCGTCTTTTGAAAGGTTGGTGGCAACCAGTAAGTAGTTACCTAATGCTGAAATTGACGTTGGCTCACCTTGTAGCTCAAACGTGCCTAAACCTTGTGGCTGTTCAGGGTTTTCAATGCTCACGGCACCAAAGGCTTCTTGCTCGCCATCGGTATAATAAACCACCATGCCGTCCTCACTGGCGGCAGAAATTTCCGCTACCGTTTCTTCATCAGTGTCACAGCTGTTATCGAACTGCAAGCACACTGGGTAAGTCGCAATGCGCTCAAAATAATCTTGGTTATTTTGCTGGCAAACGTAGCTGGTGTTTGATACTTCGTCGCCGTCTAACTTACCGTTTTCATTGGTATCAGTGCCAGATGTCACCCTAATACCGCCATCGGTACACTGAGCATGACCAACCGGAAGTTCCGTATGAACGACTAGCGCCGCCGCACCATTTTTTCCACTGCTGCCATTACCACCTGCACTTCCATTCTGACCATCTTTGCCGTCTTTTCCATCCTTACCGTCATCACCATTACACGCCGCTAATAAGCTGGCCATGATAATAGTCGCAAGCATATTGCGTTTCATGTTCATTTTCTGTCCTTAAAAATTAAAAAACTTAACTAAATTAAGAAACTAAAATGACAATGAGGATACGTATTTATGTCGATTTGATTGTTGTTTTATGACAAGAACAATTAATGGATAAACTCATTACCCTCTGACCTTCACAGCGATTTAAAATGAAAATAATTGACAGTCCCTGATTACAGATTTCAGTTCCCACCCTTTTCAAAATCCATCATATCTCATTATTTTTAAACTAAATTTCATCATTGCTTTGTTGGTTTTTAGATATATTACGAGGTTAGGACTAGTTACATTTACAGGAGGCATTTATTTTCAGAACAGTCAGGAGCTTAAATGTTTGGCATTCCTCAATTCATCTACAACTATGGTGCTTGGATGCTTGGTTATGCCGCAGAGCCTCCCGCAGTAGCGAATCATGATTTGCCCCATCAAATGGAATCAGGTGTTCATACTCCTGTATCTTTAGACCTTGAACCCGAAGCACCACCTCTAAATTTTGATACCCAACTCGGTAGACGATTAGACAGCAAACTCCCCGCTTTCCATGCTAAAGCTCATCAATTAAACGCCAAGATGGAGCCTTTACTAGCACAAACACGCAGCCCTGATTTTGTAAGTCAAAACTGTTTACAAGCCGAACAGTTATTTATCGAGTTTTACAGACTCTATTGCGGTTATTCTGACTATTTAAAAAGCTCACCAATAGAGCAAGAGTTTTTAAGCCTTCCTACAACGCCATCGAGCAACTCTGATCGCGTCTATGCCTTATTACATATCAACACCATTAGCCTGTGCCTAAAAGGCATGGAACTGCTCACTAACGAATTCTGTCTGTCAGATGCCATTCTCCGTGGTGTATGTATGAATTATTTATCCGCAGATGCGAGATCAGTTCCATTTTCACCTCTGAGCCAAGAGCTTAGTACCGTAAGCCTAGATACCTTTGTTCATTCAAAGCTAGCCTTGTTACAGTTGGGATTTAAATTAATCGAAAAGTATCAAGATAAAATAGGTTTTGATCAGTTATGCCAGAGCTATGCGCAATTTGTGGTAAATACCGGTATTCTCGTCGAAAGAGCAGAAAAAGAAACGGCCATTCCTATTGAGTCGAGTTTAGAAGAAACTCGGGCAGCCCTTGGTCAATTTGTTTACGCAGAACAAATCCTCCATCACAGGTTGTGTTTTGCCTATAGCGAAGAGCATCGGGCTCATAAAAATTGTGTTTATCTGATCCACCACTTGCGCTTTTGTAAATTCCTTGTCCGACCTTCCAGCATGGTTCCAATATTACATTGCCTCAATCAATTAGAAGGTACGCCTAGCGCAATTCAAGTTCAGCAAATCGCTTCGTATCTCGAATTTTTCTTAGCACGCTCACTACCCGATCACATCCCAGTAGATGCCATTGTGATTAAGCCGCACATTGAAGCGTTCGTTTTCATGATGACTAACCAAGACAGCTGGTTAAATAAAGCGTTGGCTAAAGATGAATTATCACAATTGACATCAACGGTTAAAACAAAGTTTTCCCAAGCTGAGCAGATTGCCCAGCGGCATTTTTCAATTACGCTGTCCAAACTTCCTAAATCAACGCTAGCGACGTTCAACTATGATGCTGAGCCAGCTGAGAATACGCCTCCTAAAGATGTTCACCCTAAAAACTTAAGAAAGCGAGACATTGATTGTTTACATCAAGCCTTGTCTATCCCAGCCGTTGGCCTCTCGTCCGTACCCAAATCAAAAGTGAGTGTACAAAAGCAATCCGCAACCGCATTACACTCGCTCTTCGAAACCGCAAACAAACAGTCGACTCAGTTCATTACGCATTATCAATCAAAATCGAAGGAACAATTTCCAAATGCTCACCTCCGTGCTGCTCAAACAACGATTTCGGCTTACCAAACTTACCTAAGTACCCACCCTTGTGAGGCTCAAATACTGGTAAGGCCCTTTGTCCCTGTTGTTATGTGTAACGCCAGAAATAACCATGGGAACGTAGGAAAAACGTCACAAAAAACAAGACATTTTGCTCTGCAACAACTCTGTCTTTTTGTTAATCACTATCAATACCAAACCAATAGACAGCTTGAGTCTCTCGATAATCAGTTTCTACAAATCAAGAAAATGAAACCATCAAATGAAAGAGAGCGGCAGTTTCAACAACTGTGCGCGAGTATGGAAAGGTTTCAGAATGAACGTTTAGAATGCATAACGCATACAATCAAAGCCACAGTAGCTCATCAAGACCGTGAGCATGAGTTCATGTCTAAATCAGAAATATTAATAGATGTTGTGGTAGATATGTCTACATTGTGGGAAAAAATGTTAACAATACACCTTGAAACTCAAGCCATAAGTGGCATCTCAAAAGCTACGCTTACTAACCTACAAGCAACCATTTTGGATGGCCCATTTTATAAAAACAGAGGTTTGCTATCTGTGGTTTTATTACACTCTAGCTTACCTGTAACCCCCTATTTTAGACAAAAAGTAAACTGCATAAAGCTCATTATCAGTAAGGATGAGATTATAGAAGCATTGACTCAATTAGACTACTTCAGTATTGAACTGCAAGTAGATCCAGAACTATTACAGCTTCTATTTCAGCAATTAACTCACGCTGTCAATGCTGAGGTTAAGCAATTAAAAGCGAACCCTTCGGGTAGTTCACCTGTAACCTTAGCGGTCATGAATAGTTTTGAGCATGGCTGGTTGCAGCGGCATTGGCATGAGTTTGTCTATCTACGAAATGGCATGATCCCTGATGAGCAAAACTTATTGCCCCTCATTAAAACTCATCATGATGCAGTCAAACAACAAGTAATTAACGCAAAAGCAAAGCGACAACGCTTGTATGAAGTCGGACAACGGGTTTTAGCGAGAAAAGCCAAACCGGCTCCGCCTCCTAATCAAGGCAAAGCAGCACGACCGCTAAAGCCTCAGCCACAAAAAATGCAACTTGAGCCCACAACGGGTGCTTTAGAACCCGTAACTGAGAGTGAAATTGATAAGGTATTTACTAAAGTAGAGGCCATGATCCCAACCCAGCCAGCCAGTGCCATGTTGGAACTGAATAAAATATTCGAAGCCTCTCAAGATCGCCCTAACTTTCGAGTACGAGCACAGATCAATATTGCCTTTGCTGCCGTGATGGAGGTCACTACAACCTTGAATAAATTCAGTCAAGTAGCAAAAGACAGTGCGGTTTTCCAAAAAATGCTTAACACCGCTATTGATAGCCCCCCACATCATTTTCAATCTAAAGATCTTTATAAAAAGATGATCCTTCATTATGAAAATTTAGCAACGCTATGCGAGCAACTGGATGCCAGCATTAACACCTTTAAAGCACGAATGATCGACTTTAATAAGATTGCACCCCAAGTATCAAGCGAGGATGAAACGGTTCATGACATTGTTTGCTCAGTCTTAATGGATTGCAGTAACCGCCTTATACAAGTGGAATCAACGCTAGAAGTTCTTCAAGACTGCGTCAGGTTAAGGCATTTACATAACACGGCATTAGCTCAGGTTAAGAAAAAAGAAAATGTAGATTATGACAGTCGGTATAAGGCAAAAATGGCTTTTCAGCATGGTGGCAATTCAGTGATGGCCTCACAAGCGGTGGTAATGAAAGCAATTGGCACTTTGGTTGACGCTCAAGTAAGAGCGTTTGAAGGTGAAACCCGTCAATGAATTATCTGATCACTCTTCTCTCTCACTTGGGTACAGGCATCGCGTAGGAGAAGTTTCGATAAAATGAAGGAATGTTATTGTGGCATGAGTTGCATCCTTTGATGTTCAGTCAGGGTACAACTGTTAAGTAGTACATTGCTAGCTATATAAGGTACGACAAAACATCCAAGGACAGTCATGGAGTTTATTGTCTCTATTGGGGGTGAAGCAGTAAATAGAATACAAATTTCAAAGAGATTGTAAGTACATTTTCAATTAACTAGAGGACGTTAAAATGAAAGCTTTCATACTTACTGCCACCTTGTGTACAAATGCAGCACTGGCCGCCGTGCCACCGGTTCAATTTTTTGGGGATTGGGAAGTATTAAGTGATGGTACTAATTTAGCCGCAACATCCATACCTTTAAATTTAAGCCCACGATCTGTATTTTTTGTCTGTAATCTAAATCATCAAGATTGTAAGGTTACTTATTTGCAACCCAATCAGTGCAATAAGAATGACCACCCCTTTATCAATATCATAAGACAAGATCATTATTCATGGGCAGGCTTTAAAGCTGATTGTGTTAATGGCCAATTAGAAGCAGACGACACCGGATGGACTTCTATATTTGCAGTGATTAACGGCTCTCCGGATCATTTTTCAATAGCGCTACCTGCTGTAGAAGATAGCACGAATACTTATAGTTCTAATGGTGCAAAAGAAGCGATTCAATATATTTCAGGAACGAACAATAATTTTAATTGGTCGACTTTGAAAAAATAGGCTTTAGAACTTGAAAAAGAACAGCATTGAAGATTAGGGGGGAAACTAATATAAACCACCTCAATTTGAGACTTTATAAAAATGTAATACCCCTCATTAGACCCTGACATTCCTAGTTTTTTTAGAATTATTTAGAACCACTGATGATTTTAAATCAATAAAAAAGCCCATAAACTATGCATTTATGAGCTTCTTAGGAAGTTATAGGTTTAGGGCAGATTACATCATGCCGCCCATACCACCCATTCCTCCCATGCCGCCACCCATGGCGCCCATGTCTGGAGCAGCAGCTTCTGATTCTTCTTCACCCACCATTGCTTCGGTAGTGATCATCAAACCAGCGATAGAGGCTGCGTATTGTAATGCGCTACGAGTTACTTTAGTTGGGTCAAGGATACCCATTTCTAGCATGTCACCGTAAGTGTCGTTGCCTGCGTTGTAACCATAGTTGCCAGTGCCACCTTTAACAGTGTTCGCCACTACAGACGCTTCTTCACCTGCGTTGGTCGAGATTTGACGCAGTGGTGCTTCCATAGCACGTAGTGCCATTGCTACACCGTGCTGTTGATCTTCGTTCGCCACATCAACGTCAGCGACTTTAGAAGCAACACGGATAAGCGCTACACCGCCGCCTGGAACCACACCTTCTTCAACGGCTGCACGAGTCGCGTGAAGCGCATCTTCAACACGCTCTTTCTTCTCTTTCATTTCAACTTCAGTCGCGGCGCCGACTTTGATCACGGCAACACCGCCAGCCAGTTTCGCCATGCGCTCTTGCAGTTTTTCTTTGTCGTAGTCAGAAGTTGATTCTTCAACTTGTTGCTTGATTTGAGCCACACGCGCTTGAATTTGTGCTTCTTCACCAGTGCCATCAATGATGGTCGTAGTGTCTTTAGTGATCACAACACGCTTAGCTGTACCTAAGTCTTCAAGCTGTGCTTTTTCAAGCTCCATGCCCACTTCTTCAGCAATCACAGTACCGCCAGTTAGGATAGCGATATCTTGAAGCATGGCTTTACGGCGGTCACCGAAACCTGGCGCTTTAACCGCGGCAACTTTCACAATACCACGCATGTTATTCACAACTAATGTTGCAAGCGCTTCGCCTTCAACATCTTCAGCGATGATCATCAGTGGCTTACCGGTTTTCGCCAAACCTTCAAGGATTGGTAGTAATTCACGGATGTTAGAAATCTTTTTGTCGACAAGCAGAATGTACGGGCTGTCTAGCTCTACGCTACCCGTTTCTTGCTTGTTGATGAAGTAAGGAGATAGGTAACCACGGTCAAACTGCATACCTTCTACTACGTCAAGTTCGTTTTCTAGCGCTTGACCTTCTTCAACAGTGATAACGCCTTCTTTACCTACACGCTCCATCGCTTCAGCGATGATGTCACCAACGGTTTCGTCAGAGTTAGCAGAGATAGTACCTACTTGCGCGATGGCTTTTGAGTCTGCACATTCTTGAGACAGATCTTTCAGCTCAGCAACCGCTGCTTTAACCGCTTTGTCGATGCCGCGTTTAAGATCCATTGGGTTCATGCCAGCGGCAACCGCTTTTAGACCTTCAGTTACGATAGCCTGTGCTAATACGGTAGCGGTAGTGGTACCGTCACCCGCTGCATCGTTAGCTTTTGATGCAACTTCTTTCACCATTTGCGCGCCCATGTTTTCGAACTTGTCTTTAAGTTCGATTTCTTTGGCTACGGTTACACCGTCTTTGGTGATAAGCGGCGCACCAAAGCTTTTGTCTAGTACAACGTTACGGCCTTTAGGACCTAAGGTTACTTTTACTGCGTTCGCCAGTGTGTTCACGCCTTTGAGCATTTTGCTGCGAGCGTCATTACCAAATAGCACTTCTTTTGCTGCCATTGTTTTTATCCTCTAAATTCGTGTTGAAAATTACTCAGTAACTACTGCAAGAATGTCTGACTCAGATAAGATCAGGACTTCTTTACCATCTACTTTTTCTTTTTTCACACCATAGCCTTCGTTGAAGATCACGATGTCGCCCACTTCAACGTCTAATGCTTGAACGGTACCATTTTCAAGAATGCGACCTTTACCCGTCGCCAACACTTTACCGCGAGATGACTTTTCTGCTGCACTACCAGTTAGCACAATGCCACCAGCTGATTTTGATTCTACTTCTAATGGCTCAATGATCACGCGATCATGTAATGGACGAATCTTCATCGATGGAGTCTCCTAACGAATAACAATCTAATAAAACGAAATATTTGGGGAATAAGCCCGTTTAATAACAGGGATATATGGTTGTATTTATCAGTTTCAAGAGAGGAGCCCAAAAAAATTCAATTTTTGTTAATGCTTGCTCTCTGCCGTTTTATGGCAATTTTTGCTAAAATCTTGATTCTTTTTTCGCTTCGTTGCATTTTTACTCAAGAAAAAGCAGCTGCCTCTTTTTGGATGTTGATGAAAGATCACCACGGCATTTTGCACGCGCCAATAGCGCCCACATTATTAAAAATGAGCCTCCCGAATTTAGTAGGGATTTTTACGGTATTAAGTTTCAACCTAATAGACACTTATTTTATCAGTCGCTTGGGCACTCATGCTTTAACCGCTATTAGTTTTACTTTTCCTGTGACCTTATTGATTGTCAGTATTGCGATTGGCATTGGTGCAGGCGTATCTACCAATTTCGGCCGATTAATTGGTGCGAAACAATTTGGCCAAGCACGCGTCCTGTTTCATGATGCGTTACTGATCAGCCTGTTATTGACGGTCTTGGTGTCCATCATTGGTTTTTTCAGTATTGATTGGTTATTCCAACTATTGGGCGCCAAAGCCATAAGCCTTCCGCTTATCCATGACTACATGGCAATTTGGTATTTAGGCGCGCCAATTCTAGTGTTACTCATGGTGGGAAACCAAGGGATCAGAGCCACTGGCGATACCCATACTCCAGCAAAAATCATGGCTTTTAGTGCCATTTTAAATGTGATTTTAGATCCATTATTGATATTTGGACTCGGCCCATTTCCTCGATTAGAAATCCAAGGCGCCGCCATTGCGACTTTGCTTTCTTGGTTAGTGGCGTTTGGTTTTTCAGGCTACATCATTGCCATAAAGCGTAAGCTGATTGAATTTGTTGATTTTGAAATTAAGCGAGTGAAACACAGTTGGCATCGTCTAGCACATATCGCCCGCCCTGCGGCGTTCACTAACTTGATCAATCCATTAGCCAATGCCGTATTAATGGCGCTACTAGCACGTTTGGATCATGCCGCAGTGGCCGCGTTTGGCGCAGGCACTAGAATCGAATCCATTTTATTAATGGCGGTGATGGCTCTGTCATCCAGTCTTGTGCCTTTTATCGCACAGAACTTAGGTGCTGGACATCCTGAACGTGCTAAACACGCACTGACCTTGTCATTAAAGTTCATCTTTGTATTTCAGTGTGCGTTATATATCCCTGTATTTATCTTTTCCCAGCACATTGCTCTTTTATTTACTCAAGATCCTGCAGTGTTACATTGGCTACATTTGTATTTGATCGCCTTACCTCTTGCCTATGGCGGTTTAGGCATGATTATTCTATTTGCCACAGCCTTAAATGCTTACCATCGACCAATGAGTTCTTTGGTTATTAATGTCAGCCGGCTGTTTTTATTAATGATTCCGCTGGCATTATTGGGCTCATATATTGATGGTGTGAGGGGGATTCTGATTGCCTTACCCATTACCAATCTCGCTATGGGATTTGCTTGCTATTACTTATCTAAACACATCACTGATCCGAATTTAAACTAAGGATTAATTCGGCCCAGTTTTATGAATATTTGTTGAGATATTCTTGTGAATTTTCACTCTAACTTCTGTAGTTATACTCGTGATACCTGAAGATTCAGGATTTCAGCGAGAATTAATTGCCATTTAGGAAAGGCACTTACCCGCAGGAATAACCATTCTATTTCAAGGTTAAGTAACGCATCATAAATGGCAATTAAACTCGCACAATGTGGGCATTTCAGCGTTGATTCTTCTTTGTTGTGAAAGCTTAAATTAGCCCGCTAGTTCTGCACTTTCACGCCTTGAATAATGCAACGCTGAATTAGCCCTGAAAATTGTATCTTCAAGTATCACGAGTATATTTAATAACCACTGAAATAGGTAGTAGACTTGGCAGTAAATGATAGCCCTGTCGATACACAAAGTTGTTATCAACAGGCCGTTAAGACACTTAATTTTAAGAAATTAGAGCGAGGGGAACAGTGTGAACTGAGCGTCCATACTGGCGCGAAATCCACACGTCACTACCTTGTACAACGATTACATAATAAATTGACGCTCATCCGTACTCGCCAATTCTTTAAAAATGATACTGAATTTACCCTAACTGATCAGCTGCCTTACGATACTCATGAATATCAGTTACTTAAGACCATATCTTTACAAGCGTCGATTACCTTTTTACAAGTTGAGCTCTTTACTTCATCTGTACCGTTAGATGATTCAAAACTCTCAATCATAAACTCATTAGAGGCAGAAAAAGCCGCGTCTTTATTAAGTTCCGAATATTTACAAAAAACGCCACCGAATGTAGATGGATTAGCTCAAACACTTAAAAATCTTGATGAAAAAGTGGCTCATTCAGTCTTTCAGCACTTATCTACGGAAAATAAACTGGCGTTGTTACATAGTCGCAATTGGTACAATTCACAGCTACACGCTCAATTGTTCTTTAAGCTCACGTTAGAAGAGCAGCAATGCTTTGTAACACAAGCTGCTCCTCAAGAACTTGAAGTCTTTTTTAATAACGTCCAATTATTGGTGCAAGATAAAGAAATGGAGTGTGATGATTGGGAAAAGGTCGATGCCTGTGAAACACAAACCGAAGAAACCCAATACACAACTCAACTGACAAGGCTATTTGATTCGCTGCAATCCACCACCGATGTTAAAGAGAAATTAGAGCAATCTATTTTTCAATTATCTGTACCGGTTTTTGCTAATTTCACAGAGTTGTTTCCAAACACTATGCAGCAAGCATGGTTACTTGGGTACTTATCAGCCGCCAATGATTTAGCGCCTCATCAAGCATTGATCGCAAGCCGTATTTGTAGCTTGCCACTTACCGAAGCGATACGAGTACTGAACCAACTTGCGACTAAACCTTTGATCCAAGTGTTAACGACAATGGACGCTGATCAGGCGCTTGTGTATTTAAAACAGCCTGAGCTAAATCAAAAGCAAGCAGACATTCAAACTCACCTTTTTAATCTTCTTGCTCAGACTCCAATCGCAAGTAAAAAACGACCGGTATGTCATAAGCTACTCGAGTTACGTTCTCCAGCCCCAGTAGCGATGCTTTGTTTCTATTTCACTCCGATAAGCTTTGAAGCATTTTTGGGGCAATTAAGCCCTGAAGAAGCCAAAGCAATTGTAAATCAACTTACTTTTTTGGCCGATCAAAGTAAGCATGCCAGCCAACCCGAGTTATTAAGTCGACTCCCAACCGAATATCTTGTTGAATTGAGCCGAGAGCAACAGCAATCTCAAGTCGATATGTTACGTCAAATGTCGCCGTTAACCGCCATGCGTGTCATGTCCGAATGGCTTCCTGATGACTGGGATCATTTTTTTCCTACAAATGATGCCTGCTTATTAAGAGTACTCAAGCCTTTTTCTCCTTCAACACGGCAAACCTTGATAAGAAGGATCCCTTGGCGCCACTGGCAAGCTCTGGTAATAAGATTAATTAACTGTCCATTAGACACCATCACAGACTTCACCTACGATCTGCACTTTAACACTTGGTGGCAGTGTAACTGTCCAGCTGAACAGCTCAAGATGTTTAATCAACAATCCCCATCGTTCCAAAGAGGCTGCTTGCTGTTTTTAAGCTATGAAAAATTATTAAACCTCATTGTGGCAAGTCCAGCGTCTAGCTTAGGTCTGATGATCGACAGATTCCCGTCACATCCTAAATTGATCCACTTTTTAATCTTTCTAGGAAAAGAACATCCCGAACGGCTACAAGCCGCTTGCGATTGGCTATCTGAACAATATTCTCATTTTGACGAAACAGAAGGTTTAATGGAAGCTTGCTATAATGCTGATGTTCCAGCGGTAACACACTATGTTGCCAAACTTTATCAAAGTGAGCCTTTTGTAAACAAAATTGCACGTGCTTATCGTAGTCACAAAGAACGACTCGACTTAATCCATCAAAGCAATGATGCAATAATAGTTGCTGCAGGAAAGCAGCCTCAAGGTCCGACTTATTATTATGATAAAGAAAAGATATTTCCGCCGATGCGCCATCCTAGTGGGACAAAAGATCTCGTAGGTTTCCATCGCTACGGCGTTCCTCATGGTGGAGCTAAACAAGTAACAACTCAAGATGATCATTATATTGCGCTTGAAGAAAATATCTCAAAGCACCGAAGAAATGGTGTGTTCCAAATTAAACTGCTGACTACGGAGCAAACCCATAAGACCCGTAATATATTTGAAGAAATTCACACATCATTAGGAAAGCCTAGACTAGAGGACAGCTGTTTTACCCCTGGATTATTAGGCGTCATCACGGAAAATGAACAAATATTAGCCGTAAGAGGTGGTGTCGACGTTACTAGCTACGTAAATTCACATGGCTCATTACCACTCGTCACTTTTAAAAGTCTGACAGCTCAAGTCGCTAAATTGCATGAAGCCGATATTGTTCACCGAGATTTCAAACCAGAGAATATTTTGATTCGAGATTCTGTGTCAGTCGATGGTAAACGTGTCTGGCTGCCAAGCATACAACTCAAAGTCATCGATTGCGATGGCGCGATAACACGTTCTTCTGGTCAACCGCGCAACTCCGCTTATACCATTGCTTATATCACCCGTTCTTTACTTGTAAATCGTGGCCGAGAAAGACGTTCAAGTGGCTTAACCATCAACGTCAGCAGTGAGAACTATGCACTCCTACTTACGATTTTGTTCGCTGTCAGTGAAGAGTTTCGCGCACTGCCTTTGTGTCACCCCAAAGAGGAAAACCGACAGTATTCCGTTGATCGCATGTTTGAAGTTGGTATTTTAAAGGAATATCAAAAATGGCCTCCACTTGAAAAGGCATTAATGAAGATCCTTGAGCAATACATAGTACCTAAGCACCTAAACAAAGTCGTACGATTTTTGACAAACCCTTTTCTAAACCGTTTACCCATACCGCTACATAACGTGTTTAATTGGCAGGCTTAAGTAAACCTCAACTCTGCATAAGCCTGCCAAATTTTCAGTGACTTAAATCGGTGAGCCAGGTGGCAATGCTAGCGGTTTATCAATTAATTTATGTTTCGGCTCACTGAGACCTTTACCTATCTCTGCCGCCAACCATTGTAAGTGTCTTTCACTATCACCACTGTGTTGGCGAGAGTATCGAGCTAATTGCTTACTGGCTAAGACTAGCTTCGCTCGTATAAACGACTTCACTTCTGGCGTCGTATTCGGATGATGCAAACTCGACAATAAACTATCGGCAACCACAGTGTTGGTTCGCATCCATAATCGAAGCTTGTTCTTATCCTTTGGTTTGTTAAACCAAGTGCAGTCCAATAACTGAGTTACTAATTCTGTGACCGATAAACGCACTTCCGAAGCCTGATGTGCTTCATCAATTCGATTTAATCGTCTTGGCTGCAAAATATTATCGGCAATATGGCGGCCCAACACTTCGGCCATTCCCAGTTCGTCATTAATAACACCTAAGCGTGAAGCAAAACTCTCACGAGTTCGGCGATAGGCGCCAGCTTTTGGTAATAACTGACTTTTAAGCGCTGTTGACAATGCTAATTGCTGTGGTGATAAGGCATCAAGTAATGCGCTCAGTGCGCTTCGCTGTGACTCATTAGAGCTAAATTGCCATTTATCGGTGTAGCCATAATCGTAATCCGTACCGCCAATGTATTTCGCCACAGCATTGATTTGGTAACGCGACAATAGATACATAGGGACTAACGTATCGCTGAGTTCCCCCAAAGGTTGCCCTTCAAGTAAAACGTTTGCATTAAAATCTTGCAATGCTTGCTGACGCACTTTTTGAAGTCGTTTTAATTCATCAATAGCACTGCTACCGTTATCCCAAAGGCTGGCATAGATCTGACTGGCATCAGCAGCACGAGAGTCGGATTCACCGATATTTCTCAACCCATCTTTATGCGCTTGAGCAATCAGTGCATTTAAGCTTTGCATCTGAGCTTGTGGAGTATCGAATTCGCCATAACCATATTGAATGGCGAATTCATCCCATTTTCCGACACCAACACCATATGCATTGGTGATATCAACCTTGCCGTCTTGTAGGGTGATTTTCGGATGTGGATAGTCCATCACTGAGGCATCAAGAGTGGATGAAGCCGCAAAGTTATGTCCGATTCCGATAGTGTGCCCAAGTTCGTGTGCCGACAGTTGGCGAATGCGTGCTAATGCCATTTGCATTGAAGCTTTGTCTGCGGCTTCTCTATCTTCCCAGCCAGCGGTTAACCCACGAGCGATTAATAAATCTTGGCGAACACGTAGACTGCCTAACGTTACATGTCCTTTGATGATTTCACCATTACGAGGATCGTGGATCACTGAACCGTATGACCAACCACGGGTTGCACGATGCACCCATTGGATCATGTTGTAACGCACATCTTGTGGATCAGCACCTTCAGGTAATAATTCCACTTTAAAGCCATCAATAAAGCCCGCTTTTTCAAATGCGGTTTCCCACCAGCGCGCACCATCAAGCAATGCACTACGAATAGGTTCTGGCGCACCACGATCTAGGTAATACACAATCGGCTTTTTCACTTTACTTGGGGCACTACCTGAATTGACCTTTTGTAAGCGATGACGCAATAAATAACGCTGTGTGATCGGCTTATCAATCGGTTGCGCATAATCCATGAAAGAGCGCGTGATATAACCACTGCGCGGATCATAAGCTCGAGCTTGGTAACCCTCATCTGGCAGGGCAATCATTGAGTAGCGCATTTGAATCGACAATTTTTGCGGATCTGGCGTTACTTGCTGCGCATAGTTTCCCGGCTTGCTGCTGTTAAACGTCAGCAGCACATCAACATCACTATTGTTAGGGAAAACTTTTATACTGCTTGGTTTGACCAAAGATAAGTTTTTATTAAGTTGATAATTACCTTGACCACGAGCCTTTAATCTAGAAGCCACACCGTGAAGATCATTCACCACCAAGCTATTGATTGAAACGGTAGGCTGCTTAGCACCACGAATTTTTCCACGCCACAAAATCGATTCCGCAAAAGCATTTTTTACTGCTTGTTGCTCGGCAGTATTGTTGGAATCGGCTCGGTAATAGGTATTTAGCTGTTTTAAAATCAAGTCAGTGCCATAACGCTCAAACTGCACAAGACGAGTGACTCCCAACTGCCCTCTATCAAGGCCAATATCATTAGAACCAACGCCTTGTACTAAGCTTGTGACCAATAAAAATGGCTGATTAAGCTTCTCGACTTTCAGCAATAAATCACCGCTATTATCATCAAACTTTAATTGATAGAAAGACTGGTTTGAAGCTTGCTGCTCCTTAGCTGTTGCAACGTCAATGGCAGCTGGTGTGAACGTAGAATAGCTAGCAGTGGCAATAAATAACCCAACTGCCAATCGACTTGAGAATTTCATGTTGCGTCCTTGATCAATTTTTTTACAACAGCTTACGGTCTAGTCCATTCAGATTCAATCCCCGAAAAACGAAAAAAGAATCTACATGAGATTCTTTTTAAGATTGCAATATATTGCTAAAACTCAACAGGATTTGATCTGTAACTAGCAAAAACTCTTACTCGTTCACTATTGATGAGTCCTGGCCGACTCTCGTTTCACCAGCAGTGGCACATATTTCTGTTCCTGCTTTGGTGGCATTTGATCTTTGGTCGCTAACGCCATCGACAACTTAGCCGCATGTTGTGCCATTTCTTCTACAGGGTAATCTAAGGTCGTTAATTTAGGACGGGAAAATTGCGCTAAAATACCGTTATCAAAACCAATCACTGACACATCTTGCGGAACCCGAAATCCATTATCTTCAAGAGTCGAGATAACCCCGATCGCCATCGCATCGTTGTAAACAAAAATGGCAGAAAACGGCCGACCACTGGCTAATAATTCCTGCGCAGCTAACTTACCGCCTTGTGGGTTAGGCTCAGCATATTTGACCAATTTAGGATTTAAAGGAACATCACTCCCTTCGAGAACTTCTTTAAAGCCATTATGGCGATGAACCGGATCATCAATGGCAAAATTGCTCATGATGCAGGCGCAATTTTGGTGATTGAGCATTAACAAGTGGCGGCCTGCAATTCGTCCACCTTCAAGGTTATCCAGCCAAATACAGCGCTCAGCAATCTCCTCGATGTAGCGATCAATCAATACAAAACCCGCAATATCTTTACTGAGGGCTATCAGTTCCTCTGCTGGCAATTTTTTACTGTGCATCACAATGGTGTCACAGCGTCTTTCTAACAATAAGTTAATTGCTTGCCGTTCAGATTCAGCCGTATGCCCACCTGTACTTAAAAGGATCTGCATATTGTGCTCACGGGCAATCTTATCGATGCCATTGGCTAATACGGCAAAAAACGGATCTGATATATCGGGGATCACCACCCCAATCGTAGTACTTTTTTGACTGACTAAAGCTCGAGCGTTCGCATTAGGTCGATAACCGAGATCAGCCATGATTTTTTTGATTTCTTCGCGCTTTTTATCGCTTACCTTGGGGCCATTGTTGACCACTCTCGAAACGGTAGCAACAGAAACTCCAGCTGCTTTTGCTACATCTTTAATTGTCACCATAAGTTTAGCTGTTGCCTTATTACGCTATTTTTAAAAAGAGCAAGGATTATAAACTAATCAACAAAAATTTAATATTATGTTGCAGAAATAAGGGTAAACGTTTAACCTTTCCCAAAATATAATTTTAGGAAAGCAAATATGACATCGCCATTTGATCCTACTGAGCACCCACACCGTCGTTATAATCCGCTGATTAATGAGTGGGTTTTGGTGTCGCCGCACCGTGCCAAACGTCCTTGGCAGGGCCAAGTTGAAAAGCTAGAGGAGACGGCAAAGCCAGCTTATGATGAGAGCTGCTTTTTGTGTGCGGGAAACACTCGTATCAATGGTGAAGTCAATGAAAAGTATGAAAAAACGTTTGTTTTCCAAAATGATTTTGCCGCTCTAAAACCCGATACCCCCCTAAATGAGAGTGATGATCCTCTGTTTCGTATGCGTACTGAACAAGGTGTAAGTCGTGTTATATGCTTTTCACCCGATCATAGTAAAACGCTTCCACAATTAAGTGTCGACGAAATCACCGAAGTAGTTCACACATGGAAAGCCCAATGCGCCGATTTAGGTCAAACCTACAAATGGGTACAAGTGTTTGAGAACAAAGGAGCTGTTATGGGCTGCTCGAATCCTCACCCTCATGGGCAAGTGTGGGCACAACAGCACTTACCGACACTGGTAGAAAAAAAGCAACGAGCTCAATCAGACTACTTTTCTGAGCATGGTCGTAACTTATTAAGTGACTATGTGGCTCGTGAAGTTGAGTCACAAGAACGCGTTGTGGTTGAAAATGATGATTGGGTGGTCGTGGTGCCTTATTGGGCAAGCTGGCCGTTTGAAACCTTGCTGTTACCAAAATTTGCCATTGCGCGTATGACGGATCTTGATGCCGAAAAAGCGGCAACCTTAGCTGACATTATCAAGCAGATCACCATCCGTTATGACAATTTATTTAATTGCTCTTTCCCGTATTCAATGGGATGGCATGGTGCACCTTACGATGGTGAACAACACGCCGAGTGGACGCTACATGCCAGCTTCTTCCCACCGTTATTACGCTCTGCCACAGTACGTAAATTTATGGTGGGTTACGAGATGATGGCAGAGGCTCAGCGTGACTTAACCGCTGAGCAAGCCGCTGAGCGCCTAAGAAACCTATCCAATATTCACTACAGCGAACAATAAAAAGAGCTAGCCCTATGTCACTGTTATTAGAGAAAACTCAAAATGCATTTGAGCAGGCTTTCGCCTCTGCACCTCAATTCACCATTCGAGCTCCGGGTCGTGTGAATCTGATTGGCGAACACACCGATTATAATGATGGCTTTGTACTGCCTTGTGCTATCAATTTTCACACCTTGGTTTGTGCCAACCCACGCCAAGATCGCATTGTTCGCGTTGTCGCACTGGATTATGAATTTGAGCAAGACGAATTTAGCTTAGATGCGCCTATCGAGCCAGCCGACAAACAATGGGCAAACTATGTTCGTGGCGTTGTAAAAGTGCTGGTTGATCGTGGTTATGAGTTCAATGGCGCCGATATCGCGGTATGCGGTAATATTCCACAAGGTACAGGGCTGTCTTCTTCAGCATCTTTAGAAGTGGTGATCGGTCAAACGTTTAAGACCTTATATGGTTTAGATATTTCTCAACAAGATGTGGCGTTAATCGGCCAAGAAGCCGAAAATAAATTTGTCGGCTGTAACTGTGGCATCATGGATCAATTGATTTCGGCCAAAGCAGAGAAAGGGCACGCCTCATTAATCGATTGTAAAACGCTTGAGCTATCCGCGGTTTCGATTCCTGAGGGTCAATCAATTCTTATCGTTAACTCGAATAAAAAGCGTGGTCTTGTCGACAGCGAGTACAATACTCGTCGTCAGCAATGCGAAGATGCATCAGCTTACTTCGGCGTAAATAGCTTACGTGAAGTTGATTTAGCGACCTTAGAAGCACGCATTGATGGATTAGAGCCCGTAATTGGTCAACGCGCTCGCCACGTCGTAACTGAGAACCAACGCGTACTTGAAGCCGTTGAAGCGATGAACAATGGCAACATGTACAAGCTTCAAGCTCTGATGGCCGCCTCCCATGCTTCTATGCGCGATGATTTTGAAATCACCGTATTTGAAATCGACACCTTAGTCGACATCATCAAAGCAGCCGTTGGCACTCAAGGTGGCGTTCGTATGACTGGTGGTGGTTTTGGTGGTTGCGTGGTTTCAATCATTCCTGATGAACTGGTTGATTCTGTGGTGAAAACCATCGAAGATAAGTACCCTAAAACGACAGGCTTAACACCAGATATATTTGTCTGCTCAGCCGAAGCTGGTGCAGGTGAGTTAAAGTAATAATTTTAGGGTAACAAGATGGCAATTTTAGTCACAGGCGGTGCGGGCTATATCGGTTCCCACACGGTTCTAAGTTTATTAGAAAACAATTATGAAGTGGTGGTGTTTGATAACCTATCAAACGCCAGTGAAACCTCACTAAAACGGGTTGAACAATTAACGGGAAAATCCGTCACCTTTATTCAAGGTGACATTCGCGATAAAGCGGCACTTGGGAAAGTATTTGAGCAACACGATATCTCAGCCACCATTCACTTTGCCGCGTTAAAAGCTGTGGGTGAATCAGCACAAATTCCATTGGCTTACTACGACAACAACGTTTATGGCACCATCACGTTATTGGAAGTAATGAAACAGCATAAAGTCTACGACTTTATTTTCAGTTCATCGGCGACTGTTTATGGCGAAGAAGCTATCCCACCTTACGTTGAAACCATGAAGCTTGGCACGCCAAGTAGCCCTTATGGTGCCAGTAAGGTGATGGTTGAACGAGTGATGGAAGACTTTGGAAAGTCTGATGCTAACTTCCGTGGTGTGTCTTTGCGTTACTTCAACCCGATTGGTGCTCACGAAAGCGGTCAAATTGGGGAAGATCCAAAAGGATTACCTAACAACTTACTGCCATTTGTAGCGCAGGTTGCAGTGGGTAAACGTGAAAAGCTCAGTGTCTTTGGTGACGATTACCCAACGAAAGATGGCTCATGTGAACGTGACTACTTGCACGTGGTTGATTTAGCCGAAGGTCATGTTGCCGCATTAAAGTGGCTAGAGAATCACCGTGATTTTGCTGGCACCGAAGCCTTTAACTTAGGCACAGGTAGTGCTATTTCAGTGTTTGCCATTATCAATGCCTTTGAAAGTGCCAATGACATTCAAATCCCATTTGAAGTGGCCCCTCGTCGCGCAGGTGATTTACCCGCATTTTGGGCTAACGCTGATAAGGCAGCTCAATCACTGAACTGGCAAGCGAAACGCAGCCTAGAAGCCATGATGAAAGATACATGGCGCTGGCAGTCGAATAATCCGAATGGATATTAATTGGTAGTAGGATTTGAGCATAAGAAGCCGCTCATAAAAAGCGGCTTTTTGTTTTCAACTGCGTTAACTGATCACTTTAATTTGATCGAGTGAGCTAATTTTGATTTGAGTCTGAAAATAATACTTGTCGGTCATTTTGCCCTTAGACAAAAAATAAATTTTCACTCTCTTCACTTCACCCGTCACTTCAACGGTCTTATTCAAAAAGAACTTATCTGGTGCGCTGCCGTATTTTTCATCTAATTCAAACGCAAGCATAGGCGTTATCGCCACCGAAATATTTCGTCTATCCCTGTAATCATCTTGGGTATTTAAATACACACGCTCTGATTGCATCCCCGTCGCTTTAATGGGTAACTTGAACGTCCCTTTTACACCTTGAGGTGCACTTTGTTCCGCCAGTGCTATAAGGTTCATAATGCTCTTGGTATCTGAATTCACAGCTAAATTCGGTGTAGAACCACAAGCGCCTAAAAATAAACACATCGCTAACACAGCAAATCTCATTTTTTTATCTCCTTATTGTAAATGACGTTTATTTCCTCGTTTTAACGTCAATAGTCTACGTTCAATTTACACAAAAACCATCTTTCAAAGACATCGCTACTGAGTCACTTTCAAACCAAATAAATACCGTGTCAGTTTAAAGGGCTTAATCACAACAAAACAGGTCGCAGCACATACAAAAAAAGCAGCCATTAGCAGACAAAGTGACTTAATCGCAATTCCCGCATCCCATTGCACGATATAAAAGGCAAACACGACAATAATGGTTTGGTGCAAAATGTAAAAAGGATAAATCAACTCGTTAGCCGCCTTTAACCATTTAGGTGTCGTTTTACACATAACACTGGCATAGCCAACCAATGTTAGTAAGCCTGACCACGACACTAAGGTGCAAACCAGCCACCATAGTTGCCAGCGTATATCTAATGACACATAAGCACTGATATCGGGCTTGAAATAATAGCCGTAAAACACAATTGAACTGAATATAAACCACTTGAGATTGGTTTTTCGATTGTCAGCAAGGGCTTTCCAAATAACCGGGCTTCTTATAAAACACATCCCTGCCACAAAGAACATCAAGAAGAACAGTGACACTGATAAGTTTTCAATATTGTGGCTTTGAGATGGCATCACCCA
The DNA here is from genome assembly GCF_004358445.1 of Parashewanella tropica. Taxonomy (NCBI): domain Bacteria; kingdom Pseudomonadati; phylum Pseudomonadota; class Gammaproteobacteria; order Alteromonadales; family Shewanellaceae; genus Parashewanella; species Parashewanella tropica. Next base: position 226,325 of record NZ_CP037951.1, on the reverse strand, counting down.
TTTAAGGCCCAACCTAACCATTAATACCAAGAGCACTAATGAGAACAGCCCATGCTGAGTCGTGGCTAATCGACTGAGTTTATGGATAAAGCGTTCACCGAGGTTGGCGCTTAAAACACGATTTAGTGGCACGGCCAAAATCATAAAGATGATCAAAAACTCAATAAACCAAAGATGATTGGCGTCGAATGATAATACCAACTCTTTATAAGCATCGACTAAGCCTTGATAGTCACCGATATTCTCGTAGTAATTTTGCGGAGGGACGATGAACATCATTGCAATAATAAGTGGCACAAATAACCGATGAAATTTACTGAGTAAAAACGATTTATTGCTGACTTTTTGTAATAAAAGATAACTCCCAGCTCCCGCAACAAAAAATAAGGTTTGCAGCCGAAGTTGTTCGAAATAGACCATGATATCGTCTAGTAATTTACTCGACTCCTTGTTCATTACATGCCAGCCATCTCCATTAAATGGCATAAACACATGATGCAGAAATACCGCCAGTATCAAGAATACTCGCAACCAATCTAGCTCTGAATATCGTATTTGCTCCATCTTCTTCAGTCGTCCATGTTTGATTTTATTTATAGAAACAACGCCGCCGTAACACTAATCGCCATCAACAAGGCAAAGATAAAACGAATACATTGAGCTCGCTTAGGTGTTGAAAAAATCGGTTTTAGCACTCCCCCAGCTCCCAGCCAGATTAAATCTACAGCACAGGCAACAATAAACCCAGTGATGCCTGTTAAGACGTAACTTAGAGCGATATTATCGACAGGAAGTAAAAATTGAGAAAAGAGCGCCAAGAACGCCGCATAGACTTTAGGGTTAAACAGATTCAGTAAAAAACCGTCTTTAAAGTCAGGAACGGCATCTTTGTGAGCCACTCCTCCCTTTGCAGTAGCGATTTTGTAGGCGACAAACAAGATATACCCTGTCGCAACCAGCTGACATGCTAATCGAACTTTGGGAAAGGTTTCAAATAATGCCGCCAAACCAACCGCCGCAATGGTAATGGCAACCGCTATACCTGATAAAATCCCACCCAGAAATGGTAATCCTTTTTTAAAACCTGAACTTGCACCCACCGCCGCTAACGCCAAAGGCGCTGGACCGGGCGATCCTAAAAAGGCTGCTGTGGTTAATACTAAGGTGATCCAACTTTCTAACATACCTGTACTTCCTTATAATCCACCAGAAACATCAATAATATCACCGGTAATAAACGAGGCTTTTTCTGACAATAACCAACTGATGGTATGTGCAACTTCTTCGGATTTACCATAACGTTTTAGGGGAATAACATCCGCAAGCCGTCGAACCCGATTTACTTCCCCACCGTCCGCATGGATTTCGGTATCAATAATGGCAGGTCGTACGCAGTTCACGCGAATGTTTCTGGGGGCTAACTCTTTAGCTAAGCCAATGGTAAGAGAGTCAATTGCTCCTTTAGAAGCGGCATAATCAAGGTATTCATTGGGCGCCCCCGTTCTCGCAGCAACAGAGCCGACATTGACTATCGCACCGCCATTAGGCATATGTTCAAGGGCAAATTTACTACACAGGAAATAGCTGGTGATGTTATTGGTTAAAATGCGATTGATTCGAGATTCTGTTAGCTTTGTAAGCGGGCTTTGAGTTTCTAAGATACCGACATTATTGACAAGGTGGGTGACGGAACCGAATTCCGAATAAACAAATTCAAATAATGATTTTACACCATGAGTGTTAGATACATCGGCCTTAAAGGCTACGGCCACTCCACCAGCTTGCTTGATTTCATTGACAAGCTGCTCAGCGGTTTGTTGATTAGATTTAAAGTTAATACAAACAAAGTAACCCTCAGAAGCTAACAATTTTGCTGTAGCAGCCCCAATTCCTCTGCCGCCACCGGTAATCACAACAACTTTCTTCACTTACACCCCACATCCATGCATCTATAACAAAATAGTAACACCATGGTTTATTAATCAAAACAACAATGATGTAATGGAATGTTTATGAATACCAGCGTGTATCAGGTATGGAATGACGTCAAAGAAAGTTGGCTATTACCAACTCCCTTGAGTACTAAAAAATTCGTATGACTCTACGTCTTGTAACTTTTGCGATAATTGTCGACCTAGATTAAGTAAATTCGGATTGTATTGGTAATGCGCAACCACTTTTTTTAGCTCTGAAAGAGCTTGTCGTGTTCTACCTAAGCTATCCAGTGCAATGTAATACACATAGGCATATTGAGCGTTATTCGGTGCCTGTTGTACGGCTCGTTCAAAATACGTGAGTGCTTGTTGATGCTGCTTTTGACGAATTAAAAACAATCCATAGCTGTAACTCACAACTGCTGACTTAGAGACATTTTTAAGCGCCTGCGAGTACACTTGCCGCTCTTTTTCGATTTGACGTAAGTTACGATAAATGTCGGTCAAGTTGATGTATGATTCCGCAAAGTAAGGGTCAACTTTAATGCTGTGATTAAGCGCCACAATAGCGGCATCATAGTTTCTCATCCTTACCAACTCTTGGCTGGCATTCAAGCTACTTTCTCCTCGCCACGCATTGATATCATGGGATTGTACAAGTTCGTCATACGCCGCTTTAAGTGCGCTCATATCAGTGAGGTGTGAATCTAATAGTGCCGTTGCCGCTGTGACTCGAATAGCGCGGTATTTATCTTTAAGTAGCTTTGGCAAAGACAGTTGACGCTGCCCTTTTGGCAATAGCTGGCCAATTTTCGCTACCGCTAATCGAATTAAGGGTTCAGTTGAATTTATCCAAGGCTCAACCGTAGCATTGTTTATTTGCCTTGTACTATTGGGTAGCAGGGCTATGGCACTGGCCCGTTTGATCACCGCTAAACGGTGATCATTGATAACCGCTAAGTGCTGAGATAAAGGTAACCCACCTTGCTTTTGTAGCAGAATATAATCCAATTCAACTTGAGTTAACCTATTCGATTTACCGTACCACGCTGCCACTTTGGCGCTCGCCCAGCTGACAGGCTTATCTTTATGGCAAGTACTGCAGGCATTTGGAATCCCAAACTCTTCAGTCAAGCTCGGTCTTGGAATACTAAAGCTGTGATCGCGTCTATCATCCACGCCCATATAGCGCGTTTCAGGCATATGGCAACTGACACATTGCGCCCCTTCGCTGTCAAATGGGTGATTAATATGGGCTTTCGTTTGATAAGCATCAGCCTTATGGCATTGCAAACATAAGCCATTATTTTGAGCTTTCACCTTCATAGTGTGTTTGTCATGACAATCAAGACAGTTCACCCCAGCTTTAAACATCTTGCTCTGTAAAAACGAGCCATAAACGTACACTTCTTCTTTGATTTGACCATCGGCGTGATACAAAGGATCGGCAAGTAAATCAGGCGAAAATTGATCTAAAAACGGTTTCGCCGGATCAATCCCATCTGTTAGCGGCGTACGCAGTGCATGGCAAGCAAAACAGGTATCCATAAAGCGATTATCACGGTAGCTATCTGTGCGACTGGCAATGTTTTCTCCTGGCTTAAACATCCAGTCTAATTGTGAACCGACTTTAGGTTTTGGAGCTTTATAGTGATCATCTTTTACCGTATGACACGACTTACAATTAACATTGATGCCTTCAAATGTGGTGTTAAAGGTATCACTGGTTTTATCGTACTGACGAGTTAACCCTTGTGAATGGCAATCGGCACACATGCCATTCCAGTTTTGTAGCGGCTGCTGCCAATGAAAACGATCATTGGGTTTCACATCTTCATCAGCATAATTAGGGTACCAACGCTGTCCACCTTCAGACTTTGCGCGACTGTCCCATGAAAACGAAAAGGTTTGATAGCGACCATTGCTGGTTTTGATCAAGTATTGTTGCAGTGGATAATGACCAAAAGCGTAAGCGATTTGGTAGAGCTGTGTTTTACCGCCCTCAGTAAGCTCAACCCAAAATTGCTTCCCATTCTTAAAAAAGCGGGCTTTTTGGCTGTGGTGTTGAACTGTGACGTTGTTGAAATTACCCAAGATACTTTGGTCGTTAGGCAACATCATAGCTTTGGCATGATCAGACTTAAACCAATCCTTATGCTCAGTCTTATGGCAACTGGTGCAGTTATCTGAATGGGTCGGGCTCGCGTTGGCGAGACTGAGACAAAGCGACATCAAAAATAGAGAGTATCTGAAAATTATTTTTAATGTAGCCGTCATTAGGGTTCCGTCTTTTTATCATTTTTCACACTGGATTTTGCCCGCAAAAGCTTAACCCACTACAGGTGGGCTTACCACAAATTATCATATTTATTTTTTTAGAAAATCAATACAGACAAAGTTGTAGTCTAGAGAGAATAAAAGGCTATAGGCTTTTGTTTTTTAACTGAGAACATACCAAAAATTTCAAGTGATTGAATTTATAGGAGAGAGGATAAGCAATAAGCTCAATGTCCGAGGCATGGATGCCGAGGCCAAGCGCCCATGGATGGGCTTGCAGCGTTTCAGCGTTTGCTTATCCTCGCTTTCCATCAAAAAGTGGGAATTCGTCTGTGCGCAGACAAATCCCCATCGACGTTTCTATAAAAAGCAACACATATTGAAATTAACTGGTCTTGATCCACTCCGAAAGCGTATCAAATAACTCATTGAGGATAATAGGCTTAGTAATATGCGCATTCATTCCGGCAGACAAACTCTTTTCTCTGTCTCCCGACATGGCATGAGCGGTCATGGCAATGATGGGTAACTCAGTGGCACTATAGGTTTCACGTAATTTCTTCGCGGCTGTTAAGCCATCCATCACCGGCATTTGAATGTCCATCAACACCGCTTGATAGATATTTTGAGCTATCATATCCAGTGCCACTTGCCCGTTTTCGGCAATCTCAACCTCATAATCCGCACTCTTTAACAGTTCGGATGCCACCTGCTGGTTAATGAGGTTGTCTTCAACTAACAAGATTTTGCCCTTAGTCGTTGGAAGCTCGACAGGAGCTTGTAACGCTAATGAGTCTTGAGACTCTTTTTGCGCAAAAGCATCGACAATCGAATCAAACAAAGCTGACGCTTTAAACGGCTTTTGCAAGAAAGTGAAGACTTTCGCGTTGTCGACTTCTTCTTGGGTGGGCTCTTGAGCATGAGCCGTCATCATGATGATCACGGGACGATGTTGAATGCGACCATCCTCAACCATGCGCTCGATTTCATCAATCACTTCGCCACCGTGCATTTGTGGCATCATCCAATCGATGAGTAACAAATCAATCTCTTGCTTTTGTAATTGTGTCAGTGCCGCTTCGCCATTATCTACCGTTTGCACATCAAAATTGAAATCTTGCATGATGTTAGAATAAATTTGCAGCGCTGTTGGATTGTCGTCCACCACTAAGGTTTTTAGCGAAGACAATGATTCAGGTAGGGCTTTTTGCTCAACCTTTGCATCTTCAGCGATTTCAAAACTCAGGGTAAAGCTAAAAGTACTGCCTTGTTTAGGCTCACTTTCCACTTCCATCTTGCCGCCCATCATCGACACTAAGTGCTGACTGATGGATAACCCTAGCCCTGTACCACCGTATTTACGCGTCGTTGAACCATCGGCTTGCGCAAAGGCATCAAACAGAGTTTCTTGTTTAGCCTGTTCAATCCCAATTCCTGTATCACGCACCCAGAACCGCAAGGTAATACGCTGATCACGCTCACCGAGATCTTCACAACCAAGTTCAATTTCCCCTTCTTGGGTAAACTTCACCGCATTGGAGAGTAAGTTGATGAGCACTTGCCCTAAGCGCAATGGATCGCCTTTTAAGGTTAATCCAGCAGTAACAGGGGCATAAAGCAGCAGTTCAACGCCTTTTTCTTGTGCTTTAAGCGCATTCAAATCGACGGCGTGATCCAGCACTTTATCCAGCGCAAACGACACTTTTTCAAGTTCCAGTTTTCCTGCTTCGATTTTAGAGAAATCAAGAATGTCATTGATGATCCTAAGCAGCGATTGCGCTGAGAACCCCGCTTTATGCAGGTAATCTTTCTGTTGCTCGGTCAACGAGGTGCGCTGTGCCAGCTCCAACATACCAATCACCGCATTCATCGGGGTACGGATCTCGTGGCTCATGTTGGCTAAGAATTCACTCTTATAGAGGTTCGCCGATTCTGCGTCTCGTTTCGCTTCCAACAGCGCCACTTCGTTGATTTTCTGACGAGTAATGTCTTTATGGGTACCCACCATTCGCTTCGGTAAGCCTTCAGCGGTAAATTCCACCACTCGACCACGAGAAAGTAACCAGTAATACTCTCCATTTTGTGCCTGCATACGAAATTCGATTTCATAAACAGAATCTGGGGCTTGTAGGTAGTGTTCTCGGTACTCTTGAACCCGCTGCTGATCGTCGGGATGAATTAAGTCATCAATTGTCGACACCAACGCCGGAAACTCATTGGGTTTGTAGCCCATCATGGTATAAAAAGCAGGGTTACAAATGATTTGCTCGGAATCCAAATACCAGTCCCAAAGGCCATCTTCTACCGCATCCATCGCCAAATGATAACGCTCTTCAGACAAACGTAATTGCTCAGCCGATTCATGCTCTCGAGTCACGTCACGCCACACCGCAATCAAGCCTAATAATTCATTGCGTCGATTGTAAAAAGGCAGTTTTAGGGTATCGAGCAACACTTGTTTACCAAACAATTCCACTTTTTCCTGATAGCGCATCGGGATTTTATCTTTGAGGATCTGCTCATCTTCAGCGCGAATACGCTCACCAAGTTCAGGATTCGTCAGTGTTGCAGAAGTCTGACCTATCAGCTCATTTTCGCTGTAACCGAGCATGCGCTCTGCCGCTTTGTTACAACCGAGGTATTTACCTTCTTTGTCTTTAAAAATGATGGCTTCTGGAATGGAGTCAATCAAAGAACGTAATAACGCATATTCTCGCTCACGACGTTCGGTGGTTTCTTTCAGCTTTTCAGTGCGATTCGCCACCAGCTTATCAAGGCGTTTATTTTGCTCGGAAAGGTTACGAGTATACTGTTGGTTTTCATCAAAAATTCGGCTCACCAATTGAAACCAAGGTGCCCAACCCGGCGTCATTTTATCCGGTACAGGTCTAGGTAATTGCGAACAATTTTCAAGATGAGACAAGAGTTGTGATGCAGGAGCAACAAACGAGCGACGGGTTAACCAGTGAACAATGGTCACCAATACCGACAAGGCAAATACCACGAAAATAAAGGTCATTTCGACTTCGTTTCTGGCCTCTTGAAACATGGCGTCCACAGGCTGCATATACAATAATCGCCACGGCACATTTTGCAGCGCCACGGTTTGAATGTAGTAGCCATTGCGAATAAAGCCTTCATCAGCATCAAAGAGTTCAGATTCAGAAATATCGTGCAATTTGGCCGGAATACGCTGGCTTAAGTGAAACACGCGATTCATGCCGCCCGTTTCCATACTGCTGTCGGACAATACATTGTTTTTCTGATCAAGCAAAATCACCGTGCCCGGCATTTTAAAGTAATCGTCAATCTGCTTGGATAATGACGACAGTGTCATATCCAGATTAATAGAGCCAATGAACTCATTATCCAAATACACCGGAACACCCACTGTCGTCAGTAGTTCTGTGTTGACTCCGCCTAAATACCCTTCAGACCAAAACACGTTTCGTTGCGGGTTCATTCTCGGACCCGCCAACTTAAACTGTTTGTTATTCAGCAGTTCTTCTCTAAAACGCTGTTCGTTAGATGGCCAAGGGTAATAAGACATCATTTTGCGTTTTGAAATGTAGTAAATAGACGAAGACTCAGGGGCGGCTTGCTTGGCTACCGGAAACGACAACGACAGTTCAAACAACATTTCTAACTCTTGGTAGAAGCGTTCGCTGCGATTTTCCAAGGAACCCGTACCCGTTATACGCCCCATATTAGTAAAAGGCTGACCGCTTTTGGCGTATTGGGGTTCTAGAGTAAAAAACTGTCGAGTTTCATTGAATTTCTCGTATTCCGACAACCTATCTTTTCGAACTAACTCACCACGTCTAAGGTGATCCACCGCTACATTACGCAAACTGTTAATGGCTCGAATGCTCGACTCCAACAGTAAATCCACCTGTCGAACGTGCTGCTCAATTTGCAGCTCGCGCTTTTGGATCACTTCTGTTTTTTGGGCATCATAGGCTGACCATGAAAGCAACATGGCGATGATGATCACCCCAAAGTAGGTATACAGTACTGCCCAGTTATAATTTTTTTGAATGGGAGAGGTCAGTTGCTGGACAGGTTCGTTGGGATTCATGTAGAGCCTTTTGGAAACTTATAAAAACGATAAGCTGGGGTTAATTATACTCACAACACCGATACTGTCACTGAATTCTCATAACAAAAACGCCCACTTAGGGCGTTTTAAGAGGATGAGCAGAGGATGATCACAAATACTCTTCGGCAAATTCCGCTAATCGAGAACGAACAACGCCATTGAGGTAAATATTGGCACTACCATCAAAGTTCTTAAAACGTTCAACGATATAGGTTAAGCCTGAAGTCACAGGGGTAAGGTAGTTGGAATCAATTTGCGCTAAGTTACCGCAGCAAATTAATTTGGTGCCTTCGCCCATGCGGGTGATCATGGTTTTCAATTGTGATGCGGTTAGGTTTTGACATTCATCCAACAATACAATGGTATTTTGAATCGAACGTCCACGCATAAAGTTAATGGATTTAAGCTGAATGTTGGCCTTATCCATGATGTAGTTCAAACTGCCTGCTGGATTGACATCATGCTTGTGCAGCACTTCAAGAGTATCGGTAATGGCGGCGAGCCAAGGTCCCATTTTCTCCTCTTCGGTGCCGGGTAAAAAACCAATGGATTCGGCAATTTCAGGCGTATTACGCGTCACAATGATTTTCTCATATTGATTGCGCTCTACCACCAGCTCTAACGCACTTGCCATTGCCAGTAGGGTTTTACCGCAGCCAGCGGGGCCAGTTAGAATCACCATATCAATGTCAGGATCGAGCAAAGCTTGCAGTGCCATCCCTTGGTAGACATTTTTAGGGCGAATTCCCCACGCTTCGGCATTCATGATCCGCTCACGGTTCAGATCCTGAAAGGTCACATGGTCTTGATCGAGCTTGGTCACGCGTCCGCAAAAGTCCGATTCTTCGTCAATCAAATATTGATTAACATACAAAAGCTCAGTATCGACTTCAGAAAGCGGTAATTGATGAACCGTTTTACGCCCAAGACGCTCGGTTTCAATATTGCCGACATTCTTCCAAAAACTGCCCTGAAATTGATGAAAACCTTTGGTTAAAAAGCGAACGTCATCAATGATTTGGTCGCGGCGATAATCTTCGACCTGCTCAATACCCACCCCTTTGGCTTTCAGGCGCATATTGATGTCTTTGGTCACCAGCACCACGTCGCGATTTGGGTGTTGCTGCTGCAAATGCAACGTGGTGTTAAGGATCAGGTTATCGTTGTTATCGCCAGTCAAACTGCCGATAGTGAATTCAATTAAATGGTCGGGAAAGACGGCGAGATGTCCGGTGGCGTCTTCGTGTCCCGGTCTAACAGGGAGCGGTACACCATGTACCAATTGTTCAGGAGTGATGTTGCCGCCTAAGGTATCTTCGAGGGTTCGAATGGCGACTCGTGCATCGCGACTGACGTCGCGCTTTCTATCTTTGATGGTATCGAGTTCTTCGAGTACCGTCATGGGGACAATTACGTCATGTTCTTTAAAGGAATAAATTGCGAGTGGTTCATGCAATAACACATTAGTATCTAATACAAACAGCTTGGTGTCGTCTCGGTCCATGGCGCCTCCATTAATGCGATTGGTATAAATATACGTACGGTGTGAATGCCTCCTTTTGCATTGATGATGTTGAAGCAAAACGGTGTCAGTTCCATGACAGCCCTTTCCACTTGTTGATACCTCTAGTAAAGCGTATGCTGACTAAAAAAGATACGACAATTTTTGTTAAATTTTTTCAGATGGCGTTAAAGCCTTACAGTAACTGAGGTTATGTATGCAAAAATATTTTCGCTTGTTGGCTTTGACGTTTTTAAGTCTGTTTACTGCTATGGCCTACGCCAGCAATCCATGTGAGCTTTTATCCAATACTTTAAGCATTAATCAATGCAAACAAACTCAATTGAAACAAGCACAAACCAAACTAGCAAAATACTGGCAACAAGCACTCAAGCAACACTCTAAGCCAGCCGAAGCGAAACAAGCCTTAGAAAATGAGCAAAAACTGTGGCAGAAATACGCGGATCAGCATTGCCAAACCGTGTATCAGCTTTATTTACCTGGCACCATCGCACCAAGCATGATGTTCGACTGTCAAACTCGCCTGACTCAATCCAGAACAGTGGAGATCTGGAAAGCTTATATACAAACCTTATCGGGTGATAAACCCGCTTTACCTAGACCTTAGTAAATTCAGTTTGAGTTTCTGTTTACCGAGGTATAGGCTAAGGCTCTTGTTGTATCAAACTGGCTTAAAAAGACGCTCCACCTTCATTGCGCATACTACTTACGAGCGTTCTGCCTCAAATTTAAACAGAAAGACAAGGATCTTCATTTACTTATTCTCGGCAATTGCAGTTCGGTTGTCACGGGTATAAGATACGCGCCATTTTTTGAGTCAGCCTAGAAAAAAGAGTAGAAATTCACATGCCATTTGCTTTGGGTCAACGTTGGATCAGTGATACAGAAACTGATCTGGGTTTAGGTACAGTTGTTCAATTAGAAGGCCGCATGGTCACTGTGTTATTTCCCGCCACTGGAGATAACCGCATGTTTGCCCGAGAAGATGCCCCATTAACCCGTGTGATTTATAATCCTGGTGATACCATTGAAAGTCACGAAGGCTGGCAGTTAACGGTTTCTGAGCTTGAAGAAAACAACCAGTTAATCATTTATCACGGAACCCGCCAAGACACCGGTGAAACCGCGGAATTACGTGAAACACTGCTGAATCATAATGTTCGCTTCAATAAGCCTCAAGATCGCTTATTTGCTGGTCAAATTGATCGTTTAGATCGCTTTGGTCTTCGCTATCGTGCCCAAAACTTACGCCACCAACTGGCGACCTCTGATATTTTAGGTCTGCAAGGGCCCAGAGTCGGTTTGATCCCTCACCAAACATGGATTGCCCATGAAGTCGGTCAACGCTTTGCACCGCGTGTATTATTAGCCGATGAAGTGGGTTTAGGTAAAACCATCGAAGCTGGTCTTATTCTGCATCAACAGCTATTAACCGGACGTGCTGAACGCATTCTTGTGATTGTGCCTGATTCATTACGTCATCAATGGCTGGTTGAAATGATGCGTCGCTTCAACTTACGTTTCTCGATTTTTGATGAAGAGCGCTGCGTTGAAGCTTATGCCGATAACGACAACCCGTTTTATACCGAGCAACTGGTTATCTGCTCAATGGAGCTACTGCGTAAGAAAAAACGCTTAGAGCAAGCCGTCGATGCCGATTGGGATTTATTGGTTGTTGATGAAGCTCATCATCTTGAGTGGTCGGAAGAAAATCCAAGCCGAGCGTATAAGATTGTTGAAGCCTTAAGTGATGTGGTACCGGGCGTATTACTGCTTACCGCAACCCCAGACCAACTCGGCCATCAAAGCCACTTTGCTCGCTTGCGTCTACTCGATCCAGACCGTTTCTATGATTACGAGGCCTTCTTAGCTGAAGAAGAAAATTACCGTAGCGTTGCCGATGCCGCTGAAGCGCTATTAGCCGAGCAAAAACTGCCAGACTCAGCCATCAACAGCTTAACAGAGCTTTTGTCTGAAAAAGACATTAACCCGCAGATCCAAATGATCCAAGCGGATGACGTTGATGCCGAGCTTCGAGAGCAAGCTCGTGATGAACTCTTGCAAGAATTGCTCGACAGACACGGTACTGGCCGCATTTTGTATCGCAACACTCGTGCAGGTGTTAAAGGTTTCCCACAGCGTATTTTAAATACTCACCCACAAGCTTTGCCAGAGCAGTATCGTACGGCAGCTCGCGTGAGTGCCATGATGTCAACGGGCACTGCAACGGGTGTGGCTCAGCTTGAACTTAAAGTGAAAAAAGCCCTGAGCCCCGAGAAAATCTACCAAGAGTTTGATGCAGGTAACTCAGAGTGGTGGAAGTTCGATCCACGTGTCGACTGGCTGATTGATTTTCTAAAAAATAATCGCAGCAAAAAAGTGCTGATCATTGCTAGCCAAGCGGAAACCGCACTCAGCCTTGAAGAAGCCCTGCGTACTCGTGAAGGTATTCAAGCGACGGTATTCCACGAAGGCATGTCAATTATTGAGCGTGATAAAGCCGGTGCTTACTTTGCGCAGGAAGAAGGCGGCGCTCAGGCACTGATCTGCTCTGAAATTGGCTCAGAAGGTCGTAACTTCCAGTTTGCCAGCCACTTAGTATTATTCGATTTACCCCTCAACCCTGACTTACTTGAGCAACGCATTGGTCGTTTAGATCGTATCGGTCAAAAACACGATGTGAATATTCACTTGCCATATTTTAGTGAAACCGCTCAAGAGCAGTTAATGCAGTGGTATCACCAAGGGCTCAACGCCTTTGAAATGACCTGCCCAAGTGGTCATGTGTTGTATAAAGAATTTGCCGAGCCATTATTGTCGACCTTAGTGTCTGGTGACAGCGATGAAATGACACAGCTGATGAACCACACTCAGCAGCGTTATAAAGAGCTCAAGCAAGCCATGGAGCAAGGTCGCGATAAGCTGTTAGAAATTAACTCTCACGGTGGCAGCAAATCGGCGGCCATTGTTGAGCGCTTACAGCAAAAAGATCAAGATGTTAATTTGATTGGTTCGGTTATCCGATTGTGGGACATCATCGGTGTTGACCAAGAAGATCACGGTGAAAATACCATTATCCTCAAACCGTCTGAAAACATGTTATTCCCAACTTATCCCGGATTACCGGAAGATGGCATTACTGTGACGTTCGACCGCGATGTAGCCTTGTCTCGCGATGATATCGCCTTGATCACCGAAGAGCATCCAATTGTGCAAACGGGTTTGGATCTGATCACCAGCTCAGAAACTGGCAGCGTCAGCGTCGCGATTTTAAAGAATAAAGCGCTTCCTGCAGGCACCTTATTCCTTGAACTGATTTATATGGCGGATGCTTCAGCACCAAAAGCCAGCCAGTTATACCGTTACTTACCACCAACACCTATTCGCGTGTTACTGGATAAAAACGGCAACGATTTATCCTCAAAAGTGGATTACGACAGCTTTGATAAGCAGCTAAGTGCGGTAAATCGTCACATTGGTAGCAAACTGGTTACTGCTTCTCAGGCGCAAATTGTGCCGCTTCTTCCAAAAGCCGAGCAAGTGGCACAAGTGGCACTCGAAAGCTTAGTGGCCGATGCTCGTGAGAATATGACTCAGAAGATCAGTACGGAATTGGCTCGTCTTGAGTCATTGAAAGCGGTCAACCCAAATATCCGTGATGATGAATTGGACTACCTTAAAGATCAAATGACAGAACTGAACGGCTATATGGACGACTGCCCATTACAACTTGACGCCATTCGTCTGGTCTTAGTCAGCCACGCCTAATCGTCTATTTATTGAAAGCCGAGATATATTCATCTCGGCTTTATTGTCTAAAATTTGAATCGATAGCTATTCTCATTGGCATTTTCACTTGATGATAAAATAGAATTTTTACTCTTTTTACTTCAGCCATTTAGCGTAAAATTTCTTCAATATCGAATTCAAATCCGCAATAATTGTGGTAGTATTGTTTCCGTCAAAAAACATTGAACAGTCAGTAAGTTGACGTTATTGATTGGCAAATATATAAAAACGACAAACGCAATAAAGCGATAACGAACATCACCAAAGAGTGATGAGTATTTAAGGATGAAAGGACGTAATGACCACTCAGGTATTAATCTGTGATGACTCCGCCATGGCAAGGAAACAAATGGCGAGGGTGTTACCAGCAGATTGGGACATATCTCTCACCTTTGCAACCAATGGTGTAGAAGGTTTAGAAGCCATCAAGGCAGGCAAAGGTGAAGTCGTATTTTTAGACCTCACTATGCCAGTCATGGATGGTTATCAAGTACTAAAAACCGTTCAAGAGTTAGATCTTCCTGCTCTGATCGTTGTCGTGTCTGGTGATATTCAGCACCAAGCCTACCAAAAAGTAAAAGCACTTGGCGCTGTTGATTTCGTACAAAAGCCCGTCAGTACAGATGCACTGCAGCACATTCTGCAAGAGTATGGGATTTATCATCGCTGTGACGTGGCTTCTGCTTTTGATGCGCCTGAAATCAAAGTCAACCTAAGAGACGCATGCCAAGAAGTGGCCAATGTTGCCATGGGACGTGCGGCCGACTTACTGGCTAAACTGCTTGATGTTTACGTACCGCTTCCCATTCCTGCGGTCAATGTGCTTGAAGTGAGCGAACTCACCATGGCCTTAAAGGCCACGGAAAACAGCCGCCAGATTTCAGCACTCTGCCAAGGCTTTATTGGTCCGGGTATCGCTGGTGAAGCGCTACTGCTGTTCCATGACTCCAGTTTTGACGATATGGCAAAACTGATGAACATTAGTCATCCTGATTCATCGCAAGCTGAAATTGAAGTCATGGTTGATACAGGTAATGTCCTCATTGGTGCCTTTTTAAATGGCATTTCCGATCAGTTGAATATTTCATTTAGCCAAAATCATCCGGTTATTTTAGGCCGTCATTGCACGGCCAATGAATTGATCCACGATAACGCCGAAAAATGGCAACGTACACTCGCCATGGAAATCAATTATCAAATTAAAGATCATAACATTCAATGTGATTTACTATTGTTATTTACAGAGGACTCTTTACCCGCATTGAGTAGCAAACTGGGCTATCTTACCCACACAGAAGGTGAGTCGTTATGACCAAAAATCCAAATATACTCAACGAATTTCACTGGCTACTCGATCTCGTACAATCGCTGGATGTTGGTATTGTTGTTATCAACAGTGATCATCAAATCAAACTGTGGAATGGGTTTATGGAAAACCACAGTGGCGCTTCTCCAACCACACTTATCGATAAAAATTTATTTCAGGCGTTTCCAGAGTTAGATGCCAAGTGGCTTAAGCAAAAAATTGAGTCAGTATTTCTTCTTAAAAATCGCTCTTTTATCAGCTGGGAGCAACGCCCTTATGTGTTCAAGTTTAAAAACTACCGTCCTATCACTGGACGTGCCGAGCACATGTACCAAAATGTCACGTTGCAGCCTTTGTTATCGCCTTGTGGAAAAGTCACCAGCATCAGTATCATTATTTATGATGTCACTGACAGCGCCATGAAAAAGCTACAGCTTAATCAAGCCAACCAAGTGCTTGAGCGTTTAAGTCAAACCGATGAATTGACCCAACTTCATAATCGCCGTCATTGGCAGCAATGTCTAGAACGCGAGTTTGAACGCTTTACCCGCTATCAAAGTCCTGCAAGTCTCGTAATGCTGGATATTGATCACTTTAAATCCGTTAACGACAATTACGGTCATCAAACGGGAGATACCGTTATTCAGCGGGTAGCACATGCGTTATCACAATCACTCAGAGAAACCGATTTTGCAGGACGTTATGGTGGAGAGGAATTTGGCGTCGTACTCGCCAATACCACAGCAGAAGATGCATTGAGCTTTACAGAAAGACTAAGGAAGAAGGTAGAAGCCCTTACGTTTTCGAGCAATGATAACCAAGCCTTTACAGTATCCATTAGCCTTGGGATCTGTGCCATTAATGACAACGTGCGCGATAACAGCCATTGGATTTCATTAGCGGATAAAGCCTTGTATCGTGCAAAATTAAGTGGGCGTAACCGCAGTGTGATTTATCGCGATACTGATAGTGAAAAGAATCTGCATTGACCATCCATGGTTGAGGTTTCCTGTAGGAAGTGACACTAACGATTAGTGCAACACTTCCTCATCATTTTCATAAACTGGCTCACCGTTTTCATCGACAAAATAGGTGCCCCAGCCGTCATAATCGATTTTCTGTTTTGTCGCTAATTGGATCAACTGCTCACAAGCCTGATCCAATAGTTCAACCTCTAATTGGTGATGAGCAATGGCATCAAAGCAAAAAATAATGCTGCCATCTTCTAACTCAACTTCTTCTGCATCCGTGACTTCAAATCCTAGTTTAAAGGCATCAACAGCCGCCTTTTCAAGATTTGAAAAGTTACTGCTAGAAAAATGATGCTCAATAATATATTCAGCGGTTGGGTGTGAACCATCTGCCAAAATGGCATCCACGATTTCTCTATTCTCAGCGTATTGTTCTTGCAGTAATGATGGGCTAGACATGGCCACTCCTATAAAGCTTTTGGACGCATCAATAATTGCGCTTCTTGATTTAACTCTTCTAACTTGTTTTTCATGCGTTGGTACACATCATCAGCCAAGGATCTGGCATCACTTTTTTCTAATGTTTCTGTGACAATCGGCTCTAACATTTCGATGATCACCACACCGTTATTCCAATGATTTAAATTAATATGATCTTGGGAACTGGCCACCACAGGTACAATGGGCGCACCCGACTGGATCGCAGTATGAAAAGCACCGGATTTTAAGGGTAATAAACCACGACCACGAGAACGTGTACCTTCAGGAAATATCCAGACAGAAAGTCCAGTTTGTTTAATTTTTTCCGCTACCTTACTCATGGTGCTGACGGCACTATGACGGTTACTGCGGTTAATCAGAATATTGCCAGATAACCAGTAAATCTGACCGAAAAAGGGAATCCAAGCCAAGCTCTTTTTACCAAGACTTACAGTGCCTTTAGGAACCACTGCGGTGTGAGTGAATAAGTCAAAGTTATTTTGATGATTACCAACAAAAATTTGAGACTCAGTATCATCGTGCTTTTTATCACGAATGATCAATTTGATCCCTAAAATGGGGGCAACCTTAGAAAAAATACTGGCCATAAAATGGACATTATTACGATGGCGTGGACGTAATAAACAATACAGACCGCCACCAATGGTTACTAACACCAGCAGCACAGCTAAAATCAAACTACGAAATATCAACAGCACGAACACACTCCGATAACCAATTCGCGGGCTAGTATACTTGAGTTTGTCCACTAAAATAAGACAGACTGTGTGAGTTTTGACACAAAGTTTGTTCAAAAATCACTCTCGAAATTAACTTCTAGCGGTGTAGGGGCGCGCCCAAGTTACTTTAACCCTAAGCGCTTAGCCAAACGGTGCAAATTACCTGGATCTAGCTTTAAACCACGAGCCGTTGCCGCCCAATTACCTTTGTTCTTGGCAAGAACACGACGAATATAATCCGACTGAAACTCATCAACCGCCATTTTTAAACTGACATCTTGGGCTGGAAACTCAGATGAAAGGTTTGAGTTTAACGATGGCTGTTCTGTTGTTGCAGTCATATCCCCCACCAGCTCAAAATATTGCGGCTTAATGGTACAGATTTCATCTTCGGTATGCGCATTAGCCAAAATCGCTGCGCGGTGTAAGGCATGATCGAGCTCACGTACATTACCCGGCCAATGATAACCATTAAGTAACAGCAAACTGCTTGGACTGAGTTTGAGATGTTTTAATCCCAATTTTTGACGATAACGTTCCACAAAGAAGCCACTGAGAACGGTAATATCCCCTTCTCGTTCTCGCAAAGCAGGAACCAAAATAGGAAACACACTTAAGCGATGATATAAATCGGCTCGGAATCGCCCTTCCATCACTTCTGTTTTAAGATCTTTATTGGTCGCGGCAATGATGCGAACATCGACATGTTGACTGTGATCATCCCCAATTTTTTGAATGTCACCGTACTGTAATACGCGTAATAGCTTGGCTTGCAGTGCGAGCGGTAATTCACCGATTTCATCTAAAAATAAGGTGCCGTTATCGGCCATTTCAAACTTACCACGACGATGACCGATAGCGCCCGTAAACGCTCCCTTTACATGACCAAACAACTCACTTTCAGCCACGGATTCGGGCAAGGCAGCACAATTCAAATACACCAGCGGCTTGGTAGAGCGAGAGGATTGCGCATGAATACTGCGGGCAACCAGCTCTTTGCCTGTACCTGTATCGCCACTGATCAGCACATTAAGATCGCTTTTCGCCACTACCGAAATTTCTTGCTTTAACGCAATCATTAACGGCGATTGACCGATGAGATCGATATCCGAATGACGAGGCTGATGTTCAGTATCACTATGATGGGCTTGCTCCCTAACCGCTCTTTGCTCAAGCTTTTCCATCATCAAAGCATTATTGAGTGATACCGCCGCAATGGCACTGATGCTTCTGAGTTCAAAATCACTGAATTGATCAAACTGCATAGGATCAAAGCCATCAATGGTCACCGCACCAATCAGCCGTTCTTCGGCAAATAATGGTAGCCCAATACAAGCATGGACTTTGAGCTCATCTTGTTGATTAGGGATCAAGCCATCATAAGGATCGTCTAGTTCACTGTCAGCAGGAAAGCGGACAATATCCCCAGCACGGGCAATGGCTTCTAAACGTGGATGTTCATTTAAAATAAAGCGACGCCCTAACACATCATCGTGTAAGCCATTGATAGCTAAGGGAGTGAAATAAGTACCGTGATAAGACAATAATGCCGCCGCATCACAATGTAAATTTCGTCTTAGCGTATTAAGCAAACTTGAGAATCGATCACGGCTCGCCAAGCCAGAGGTAATATCTAACGCAAGACGTGTTAAATCAGATTGACTTAACGCCATTACTGCCTCCTGAGTGTATTGAGACTGGGCGGCCATAGGTATTCTCCGTTACATGCTATTGTCACTATTACAGCGTCACTTTAACACTCTGTTGTCCGCCAGAACTTGATCCATATTAAAAAAGGAGCCGCAAGGGCTCCTTTTACCTTCCGTATTGAAATGTCACCATCTCAGTTTGGAGGGGTTATGCCATTTTACCGTCAACCGCAGTAGCTTTAGGTTGAGCAATCGCCTTTTTGATAAGGTCGAATAAGAACATGGCGATGAATAAGCCACCTAGCGCGAAGATAATATCGCCAATCATACGAGACCAAACTAAGTTCTCAACCAAGGTACTGTGGATCACCTCAGGTGAACGAGCGAACCAATAACCGTGTTCAATCGCTGCGAAGAACTGTACTAGACCCATTGGCAATAGTGAGATGAATACCATCGCTGCTAGACCAATGTTTAAGCTCCAGAATGCACCTTTCAATAAGCCATCATTCCACTCTAAACGACCCGTTAATCCACGTAGGCAGAACAACATCAGACCAATCCCCAGCATGCCATATACGCCCATGAATGCCGCGTGACCGTGGGTTGCCGTAGTATTCAGACCTTGTACAAAGTACAGTGAAATTGGTGGGTTAATGAGGAAGCCTAAGATACCTGCACCCACTAAGTTCCAGAATGCCGTTGCTACGAAGAACATGATTGCCCAGTGATAGCGTTGCATCCATGGACTTGCACGACGCATACGATAAGTTTCTACCGCTTCGTAACCAATCAGCGCCAACGGTACCACTTCTAGTGCTGAGAAGATTGCGCCCCAAGCGATAACCGCCGTTGGTGCACCAGTGAAGTAAAGGTGATGCAAAGTACCAATCAAACCACCAGTTAAGAAAATCACCGTCGCGAACAATACCGCACCGTTGGCACTTCTCGCTCTGATAAGACCAAGGCGAACCATCATTAGCGCGATTACAGAAGTTGCAAAGGTTTCAAAGAAGCCTTCTACCCATAGATGAACTACCCACCAACGCCAGTATTCAGCAATCGCAAGGTTAGTGTGTTTACCCATCATTAGACCGGCACCATAGAACAGACCGATGGCCACACATGATGCGTATAAAATCCAAATTACAGGGCGCATTTCACCTTTATCACCCAGTGCAGGTTTAATAGCTGCGGTGACTAATGCTAGCCAAATCAATAGACCACCTAGCAGTAATACTTGCCATACACGACCTAAATCAATGTATTCATAGCCTTGGTGACCGAACAAGAAGTTCATGTCCAAATCAAAGTACTGCTGAACACCTAACCACTCACCTGTCATCGAGCCAAGTACCACAACAACCAGAGCAACCCACAGTACGTTAACCCCAATTCTTTGGAACTTAGGCTCATACTTAGATAATGCTGGCGCAATGTATAAGCCAGTACCTAACCAAGCGGTTGCAATCCAGAATACCGCCAACTGAGTATGCCAAGTACGTACAACTGAGTAAGGCAGAATTTCAGCCAGCGGGATACCGTAGAAGTCTTGACCTTCTACTGCATAGTGCGCGGTAATGCCGCCTAAGAAAATTTGCAGTAAGAACAGACCAATCGCAGTGACGAAGTACTTATACACCGCTTTTTGTGATGGCGTTGGGTTAGTGAAGAATAATGGATCTTCTTTCGCTGGCTCTGGCAGTGGATCGTGCTTAGCGCTGGCGTGATGCCACACTAGTGCACCGATACCCGCAATCAGCATCACAATACTTAGAATTGACCAAACGATATTATCAGAAGTTGGCGTATTCCCAAGCTGAGGATCAAACGGCCAGTTGTTGGTATAAGTGTGATCCAGTCCCGGGCGCTCAGTAATTGCCGCCCATGCACCCCAGAAAATGAAAGCTGAAAGCTTTTGACGATTTTCAGCGGTATTTACCGTACCTTCTTTCATTGCGTATTGTTCACGCAAAGGTTGCAACGCAGGATCATCACCAAACAGTGATACATAATGTTTTTGAACTTGCTGAATCGCTTTAATACGAGTATCAGATAAACGAACAAACTCGCGTCCGTTTCCATCTTCTTCAATGGTATTTTTGCGAATGTCTTCACGCAGTAACTGCTCAAGACCCGCTTGTTGAGAGCTGCTCAGTAACGAAAAATCTTTACTGTATTCTTGATTTGCAGTGATGTTTAGCCAAGCTTGTGCTTCACGGTGTAACCAATCGGCCGTCCAATCTGGTGCGACATACGACCCGTGCCCCCAAATAGAACCCAATTGATGCCCACCCATTGAACGCCAGACTAACTGACCTTGTTCAACATCGTTTTTACTGTATACCACTTGCCCTTGGCTATCAGTGTATGCCTCAGGTATTGGTGGTTTTTCACGATAAATATCACTACCCAAACTGAGTAGTACGGTAAATGATGCCACCAGTACCATGAGTAGTGCGATGGCGGTAAGTTTCTGTTTGTTCATATCAGCCCCTTGCGTTCAGCTTCCCAAAAGCGATTACCCAACTCTTGTTTCTGCTTAGGCTATTGCGGCTTTTATGCCAAACTGTTAACTTATTGTTTTAAAAGGGTAACAACAAAAACCAACCTACATTTATTGTTAAATAAACAATCACAAAAACTATGTCACCATGACACCAGTGTCACTTTGACAATGTTGAGTCATTTGTTATTAGGGAGAATAAAATGAGCCACCAAAAGCAGTTAATTTTCCGTTCAAAAGTTGATGTATGGCTGATGATTGTGCTTTTGTTCAGTGTCGTTATCGGAACATTTACAGCGCTCAAAATGATCATTGATCATTTTTCAATCTTCAATTTAGGAATGGGGATCATTATTTTTGTAATCGCCGCATATTTACCACTGTGGTTATTTGCTCGTACCTATTACAAAATTGACGAACAACACAGTCATCTGTATATCCAAAGTGGGCCGTTCCGTTGGTTTATTCCTTTTGCCGAAATTCATGCTATTGATGAATCACGTAACCTAATCGCAAGTCCCGCCTTATCAATGGAGCGGTTGAAAATAAGTTATAGCAACAACCAAAGTATCTTGGTTTCACCCAAAGAGAAAGGTAAGTTTAGAAAGACGTTAGAAGCGCTTATAAACGAGTATGAATAGTATCGTTAACCACCTTGCCATAAACAAGGTGGTTATAGAGATCAAGCACGAGCTTTTGAGCGTCCAAAGTACAGACGAGCGGCGATCGCACTCAAGGCTAAACAAATGACGATTGTCGCGCCGCTTGGTAAATCAAGCGTTGCCGATGCAATCAAACCACTCACAAAACCGACTAAGCCGACAACATAAGCAAAAATCAGTGTGTGTTTACCGTTAAACTTGTTCACCGCCAACGCAGGTAAAATCAAACTGCTGAAGATCAAATATACCCCCACCAATTCAACCGACAAAGTAATGGTAATGGCAAACAGAAGATAGAAAGCACTTCCCGTTAACCACTGCGGTTTTAGCCAAATCGCTAATATGATCAAGCCATACACAATGGAAGGTAAAATTAATTGTGACCAATCGACCCACAATATTTGCCCGTCCATCACTTGCTTGAGTAACTCTGCACCATGGGGATTGTTGGCCAGTATTACGAACGCAAACACCGCTGATAAAACATACATACAACCGATGATGGCTTCCAACTCATCTTTAAAGCGGCGCTCCATCCACGCAATAATACCTGCCCCCAATAGCGCAAATATTAAAGGGAGAATGAACGAAGCCATAGGCCAATGTTCAAATTCATGTACTGTTTTAGCTAAGATTGCCCCGAGCGCTGCAACTTGAGCAATCGCGAGATCAATAAAGATGATCCCGCGTTTGAGAACTTGCCGACCAAGTAAAACATGGGTGGATAACACCAATAATCCAGCAACAAAAGCTGGTAATAAAATGATCAGCAACTCATTGCTCATTAGTTCATCGCCTTTAACAACTTAGTAATTACATCATCATACAGCTTAAATAAGCTGTCACTGTCTGCTTCTCTCGTCACCGTTGCTGGTAACACGACCATGGGCAATTTGGTATGTGACGCTAACCATTTACTGCCTTTGGTATCTTGATAAGACGCCTGAACAATTAGATCTATCGGTTGCTGCTTTGCCAACGCCAATAGCCCAGCTAAGTGAGAAGAACTCGGTGGCAAGCCTGGCTTAGGCTCTAAGTCACCCACTTGCTTGATCCCCAGCCAATTAAACAAATAACGAAAACTGGTATGGTACGCAATCACTTGCTTGCCTTTCAGCGATACCGCTTTTTGTTCCCAGCTTTTAATTGCCTGAGTCCAACGTTGTTTAAACGCCTCAAAATTACGTTGATACTCAGCTTTTTGTTCAGGATCAAGCTTGATCAAACGTTGATGCAACGCATCTGCAACTTTTAATAATCGATACGGATCGAATTGAATATGCGGATTACCCTGAGCATGAACATCGCCCATGCTTCTATCAACACGCTCCAACTTATCTAACGTCTCGATATGATCAGCAGCAAAAAATAGCCCAGTGTTGGCGTTGCGAACGGCGGAATTCGCCGCTTTCATTTGTAACATTGGTAACCAGCCTACTTCCAGCTCAGCGCCTGCACACACTAACAAATCGGCACGTCTTAGCTTAGCAATCAAACTTGGACGCGCTTGGATCATGTGTGGATCTTGCAAAGCTGTCGTCGCTGAATAGACTTTAGCCTCAGGTGCTAATTCGTTAATTAACGACTGATACTCAGGTTCACAGGCAAAGACATTTAGCTGAGCAAATACGGGTTGAACACTGCCAACCAGCAGCAGTGTCAAACCCAATAATTTAGAACTGATGCGCACTGTGAGCTCCTAATGTCATAATGAACTGTAAAGTCACGCTGTGTTCATCTGTCGGCTTTAAACTTTCTTGACCTTGCTGGTTAGTGTATTGCAGACGGATCGTTGAGAAATGGCTGTGATGATAAGAAATTTGGAACTCAGTTTCTTTTAGTGATTGACGCTCTAACTCAACTTCATGTTTGCCGTCTTCTTCATGCTCATGAGCGACTTGTACATCAACACGACCGTAACGCAGCCCCGTAGACCACTTAGGTGACCATTGATATACACCACTTACATACCAACCTTGATGTGACTTATCATCCAAATCGTGTTGATGTTCATCGGCCGAAAATAAGTCCGTCATTCGGAAATATTCACCACTAAGCGTGAAGTGTTGATATTTAAAGTTACCATTTGGTGCCCATTTGTAAACCGCATCAACTCCGTAAAGATTCTTACCTGTGTATTTTGCACCGTGGTCATGACCAGAGTGCTTATCTTCACCTTTATGCTCGTCACCGTGATCATCGTCTTCTTCATGATGCAGCTCAGCAATACCATTTTGGTTATTTAAATAGCTTAAACCCATCATCCATGAGCTACTGTCATTAATATCACCACCAAACTTAGTGTAAGCCGTGTAAATTCCTACCTCTTTGGTTTTATGCTCATCGTTTTTAGCACGCATGTTTGCGCCCTTTAACGCTTCAACACCCATAGACCAATACAGATCAGTTGGTGCTACATAATCTAGACGCAAACCATCATCGAAATAATGTCCACCTAAGAATGCACGGTAAACCGCAGGGCGGTCAGTAAATGCATCGGTGTGCATGTGTAAGCTGTTAAGGTAACCGATATCAGATAAGAAACGACCACCACGAATAGAAAAACCAGCAGGAAGAGACATTGTCTGGATAAACGCTTCTTCCAGTTCAACTTCAGTTTCACTGCCGTCAGAGACTAAAACAGTGGTCATCTTACCGTAAAATGCATCATCAATATTACCGCTTAATGCCAGTTCCGTTTCACCTAAACCAAAACCTTTCTCACGATTCGACAATGCTTTTTGTTCACTTTGATAATAACCATTCAATACTGCACTGATGTTTAGCTGATTAGTCGCTGAACTTGCAGGTGCTTTCGCCGCAGCAAACATTGGGGTTGCTAACATTGATGCTAATAAAACTGATTTTGAGAATTTCATACATAACTCCATGTTCAGCTTACTTTATAAGTGGCTGATTTTTTTTATAACTTTAAACTTAAAACAATGGACGACAACGCAACGAAATACGGCTCGTAATACATAGCGTGGGGTTGACAACATCATGCACAGAGAGACAAAGAAGAAACAGCACTTCGTCTAGCGTTCGGGAAATCGTCGCCCATAACAAACACAAATGACTGGTTAGAAAAAGGAGTTAAAACGGGGGGGCTCTAGCACTGAAAAAAAACTCAAACTCAGCTGAGTGAGCTGTAACGACTTGCTCAACTTCAATATAAGTTTGCTGTGATACAGCAACAACAGGAACTGAGCTGCTGATGGTATGTTGCAGCTGATGATGATGAAAACAAAGAGTACAGTGCCCTGTAAGACCATCATTATCAGGATAATTTTGGGCGTGAACATGTGCAGAGCCAATCGCAGACAACAGCAGCAATACGGCACTAAGCCATATTATCCACTTATGTTGAAGTCGATGCTGGTGATTCACTGTTCAGTACTTGAGTTAACTAAGATTAGCTGCCGAGTGTAGATGATACAGTGTAACAATTTCAATGTTATTTTAATGAAAATTTTTCGACAACTTGATATCTCAGGTGTCTAGAACTTGGCAATGATTCGTAAATCCCAAAGGTCTCCACAGAAAAATCAAACGTTAAATCATTGACTTGCCTGACAAATACCTCGCATTCTTTGAGATGTAATTTTTTAGCTCTGATCAGAGAAATGTGAGGCACAAATTTCGTTTCAAATTGTAAATTGAGCGGTGTTAATGCCGTTAATACCTGTTCTCGGAGATCTGACAAATAACGGTTAGGCGTCGCTTTCGCCCATAAAATGGTTTGTCGCTTTAATGAAAAGTATCCACCACCAGTCACGCTCTGAATAAATGTGTTGGACTGAATATGTTTTAGAGCGTTAACCACTTGAGTGAGCTCTTCATTGGTGAGCCCACCTAAAAATGCCAAGGTAATATGAGGCTGTTCAAGTAATGAAGCATAGCCTAACGAAGTGAGTCGCTGCTGCCAAGGCTGCCAGATATCGTCAGGACACATGATCCCAATAAAAATTCGACGTCGCTTGGCAGTTTCCATCATCAGCGATATTTCTTCAGTTGGTCAGACACGTCTTCTTGTTCTGGTGCTTCAATGGTATGCACTTGATCCATAAAATGGCTGATGATCAGAGCCATCCCCATTATGGCCGCCAGCATATAGCTCAACACTTCGAACTGTTCAACGACATAACCTAAAATGAGCAAACCAACCAGCAAGTAAAAGCTCAGCATTTTTACTTGAGCAATACGAACATTCTTTCCTAGCCAAGCTTGGCAGTGATAACAGCGAATTTGAGACGCTAAACCATCACCCCGCTTTTCCTCAATTTTGGCCACCGACATATTCTTATGGCAATGTGAACACACTAATCCCATATTACCGCCCTGCTGCTACTACTTGTTTGGATTTGTTATGACTTTTAAACGGCTTTGAGCCCGTTTGTTTCGTCTTCTTTCCTTTACTCGATTTAGGATTAAATTGATCTTTACTAAATCGTGTTAACGCTCTTTGCCCATCTTTAGCGTTAATTGACGGTCTTCTTCGCCCCTGCTTCGACTCAGGCGGAACAAGATGATGAACACCATTACCAATCAAATCCTCTCTGCCCATATTCAATAAGGCTTCACGAATGAGCGGCCAACCGGCTGGATCATGGTAACGGAGCAAAGCTTTATGTAAACGACGTTGACGGCCTTTTTTCGGCACCATCACGTGCTCACTGTCTTGCTTCACATTGCGTAGTGAGTTTAGCTCAGTATGATAAATCGTAGTGGCATTCGCCATCGGCGATGGATAAAAGTTTTGCACCTGATCGAGCTTGAATTTTTGCGATTTCAGCCACAGGGCTAAGTTCACCATATCTTCATCACGAGTGCCCGGGTGCGCGGAGATAAAATACGGGATCAAATACTGCTTTTTGCCCGCTTCTTGCGAATATTTATAAAACAGCTCTTTGAATTTGTCGTAAGTACCCATGCCCGGCTTCATCATTTTCGACAGTGGGCCTTCTTCAGTATGTTCAGGAGCAATTTTCAAATAACCACCCACATGATGCTGAACTAACTCTTTGACGTAACGCGGATCTTCTGTGGCTAAGTCATAACGTACACCCGATGCAATCAACACCTTTTTAATGCCCGGAACATCACGGGCGGCACGATACAAATCAATCGTGTGTTTATGATCGGTATCCAAATGCCCACAAATGGATGGATATACGCAAGATAAACGGCGACAGGTGGTTTCAGCTTTTTCGCTAGAACAGCCTAATCGATACATATTCGCGGTTGGACCACCCAAATCAGAAATCACACCCGTAAATCCGGGGACTTTTTCTTGAATGTCTTTAATTTCACGAATGATCGAGTCTTGAGAGCGACTTTGAATAATGCGCCCTTCGTGCTCGGTAATGGAGCAGAATGAACAGCCACCAAAACAGCCTCGCATAATGTTAATCGAGGTTTTGATCATGTCATAAGCGGGGATTTTTGCTTTGCCATAGACAGGGTGAGGTACCCGCTGATACGGCAGATCAAACACCGCATCCATTTCATCGGTATTGAGTGGCCACGCTGGCGGATTTACCCAAACACCACGCTCACCATGCACTTGATACAAGGCTCGGGCACAACCCGGGTTTTGCTCTTGGTGCAAAATCCGCGACGCATGAGCATAGGAATAGTTATCTTTTGATACTTGCTCAAAGGTGGGCAGCAACACATAGGTTTTTTCCCACGGCTTAGGGCGTGGTGGTTGCACGCTAATGGCTTTAGGTTTCGACGGATCAAATACCTTGGCATTCGACGGACCCGACAAGTTCTGGCAACCGACATCATCAGCACCATAAGGGTTGGGAATGGGGTCAATTTTATGCAGCTGGTCGATTTTGCGTGAATCCATGCCTTTCCATTCAGGTAAGGGCTGATTACGCATCACCGCCGTACCACGAATGTTTTGCATGTCCGCAATAGTCTCACCCTTAGCAAAACGATGCGCGACTTCGGCCAGTGGCCTTTCTGCGTTACCGTAAATGAGAATATCGGCTTTTGAATCCATCAATACGCTGCGACGGACTTTGTCTTGCCAATAATCGTAGTGAGCAATACGGCGTAAACTGGCTTCAATGCCGCCAATCACTACAGGGACGCCTTTAAAGGCTTCTTTACAGCGTTGGGTATAAACAGTTACCGCGCGATCGGGACGTTTTCCGCCTTCATCGTTTGGGGTATACGCATCATCGGTACGAATTTTTCTGTCGGCGGTGTAGCGGTTGATCATCGAGTCCATGTTACCCGCCGTTACCCCAAAAAACAGGTTAGGCTTACCCAGCTTCATAAAGTCATTCTTGTTTGACCAATCTGGCTGAGAAATGATCCCCACCCTAAACCCTTGCGCTTCGAGCATTCGCCCAATCACCGCCATACCAAAACTTGGATGATCAACATAAGCATCGCCAGTTACGATAATGATGTCACAGCTATCCCAGCCTAACTTATCCATTTCCTTCTTAGACATAGGCAAAAACGACGCTGTGCCGTAGCATTCCGCCCAGTATTTTGGATAAGTAAATAATGTGGATTCGACTTGCATAACACCTCTAACGACAGAAAAGCCACCAACAAAAAAGCCGCTTATTTTAGCAGCTTTTTAAAGGGTGTTCTAAGGTTCAATTCAGCTGAGCGGTTTTTGCTTAAACTCATTCACCACAAATTCAATAAAGGTTCGTAAGCGCTGTGGTTGATAGCGACTTTTATGATAGATCAAATGTAGTGGTACGGATGCGATATGCCAATCATCAAAAACGGGGACTAGCTCGCTATTTTCCAGTGCTTGCTGACAATACAAGGTAGGCAGGCGAACAATGCCCTGATGCTGAATTGCCGCTTGAAGCAGCGCACGACCACTTTTACAGCGAAGACGCCCTTCCACATTCACTTCTGCCGCTGATTTAATATCATCTGCCGATTCAAATCGCCACTGAGAAACTGAGCCCGATAAACAGGTGTGTTGTTGCAGCTCTTGTGGATGCGATGGTTTTCCATGTTGTTTCAGGTACTCGGGACTGGCAAAGATATTAACGGCAATGTCACTGATTTTACGCCCGACAAACCCAGCGTCGTTCAGCTCACCCATTCGAAATGCGACATCAAATTGATCTTTGATCAAATCAATACGATGACTGCTGAAATCCAACTCCACATCAATATCTTTGTGCTGACTTAAAAATCGCGTCACTAACTCTGCCACCAGCTCTTCG
Source organism: Parashewanella tropica (assembly GCF_004358445.1). Classification (NCBI taxonomy): domain Bacteria; kingdom Pseudomonadati; phylum Pseudomonadota; class Gammaproteobacteria; order Alteromonadales; family Shewanellaceae; genus Parashewanella; species Parashewanella tropica. The sequence continues at coordinate 197,176 of NZ_CP037951.1, read as the reverse complement.
CCTATCAAGCCGCCGACACTGTTTACATGTAAGCTGCCTCTCAGGTGATGTGTATCATCCACAGCTTGCTGCACCGCTTGCTCGATTGAGCCAAAGGCTTGTTTGCAACTGGTATAAAACTGCTGCCCGATATGCGTTAGTCGCTGCCTTCTTGTGGTACGCTCGATTAACGCCACCCCCATTTGTGCCTCGAGTGAGGCGAGTTGCCTTGAAACATGAGAGCGTGAGACCTGCATACGCTCCGCCGCTTGAGTAAAGCTGCCTTCTTCGGCAATTAATATAAACGCTTTGATGTCGAGGATATTGATGTGTTCAAGCATAACTTCTCTAGATCCACTAAATTTATTGTTGTTATACAGCAACAGTCTTTTGATCTAAGTACTGTATATCAACAATCGTTATACCTCTATTATGTTCACAACACAAAAAATGTTCGATAGAGGAAATACAATGAAAAAACTTGCTGTGATCACAGGTGCGAGCTCAGGTATCGGCGAAGCCATCGCCAAACGTTTTAGCGAAGCTGGTCATCCATTGTTATTAATTGCACGCCGTATTGAGCGTTTAGAAGCGTTAAATTTGCCAAATACCATTTGTGCCAAAGTGGATGTGACGGATGCAGAATCATTCAAAAACGCCATTACCGAGGCCGAAGCCGTATATGGCCCAACCGACTGTATCGTGAACAACGCTGGTATCATGTTACTGGGTCAAGTTGACGTTCAAGATCCTGCCGAATTTAAGGCTATGTTTGATGTGAACGTATTGGGATTACTGACAGGCATGCAAGCGGTATTAGCGCCAATGAAAGCCCGCAGAGAAGGCACCATCATCAACATCAGCTCAGTTGCTGGCCGTAAAGGATTTGATGATCACGGCGCTTACTGTGGCACTAAGTTCGCTGTACATGCGATTTCAGAAAATGTACGTAAAGAAGTCGCCAGCTCTAATGTCCGTGTGATCACCATTGCTCCGGGCGCTGTAGAAACGGAACTCCTCAACCACACCACATCAAAAGACATTGTTGATGGCTATGAAGAGTGGAAAGAGAGTATTGGTGGTGCGATTGAATCTGACGATATTGCTCGCGCAGTCACTTATGCTTACCAGCAACCGCAAAACGTTTGTATTCGTGAAATTGTGATTGCTGCGACTCGTCAAGAGCCTTAATAACAACGAACCCTGCAACATACAATCACTGTAATTCGTCATACTTGCGTGGGTATTGCGGATTAAACAAAATTCAAGTGCTTGAATTTACAAGAAAGGGTAAGCAATAAGCTGAATGTCCGAGGCATGGATACCGAGGACAAGCGCCCATGGATGGGCTTGCAGCGTTTCAGCGTTTGCTTATCCTCGCTTTCCTAAAAATGGGGATCACTTAGCCTTAGGGCGAAACGGCTTGATCACTTGCTCATCACATTCTAAAAATGGGCCTTCCATTAGGTCAATACAATACGGAATAGCAGGGAATACCGCATCTAAACATTCTCTGATGGATTTAGGTTTACCCGGTAAGTTCACAATGAGTGAGCTGCCACGCAGACCTGCAGTTTGTCGTGACAAAATCGCTGTCGGCACAAACTTTAACGATTCCGCTCGCATCAACTCACCGAACCCCGGCATCATACGATCGCACACGGCTTCTGTCGCTTCTGGCGTCACATCACGTTTTGCTGGGCCAGTACCACCCGTCGTTACCACCAAGCAACAACCTTGTTCATCCACCATTTTCTTTAAGGTGGCTTCGATTTGATCTTGCTCATCTGGGATCACTTGATACACAGGTTGCCAACTGGAGGTCAGATATTCTTTTAAGGTATTGATGATGCCATGACCGGAAATATCTTCATATTCACCTCGACTGGCGCGATCGCTCACAGTCACAATCCCAATTTTTGCTGTAGTCATTTGTGTTTCCAAAAATAAATAGTAATGGCTCAAGCCTATCATACTTATTCTGAAGATCCTTTGATGTTGATTCGTGTGTATTGCGGTTTTATACGATTTCCGTATGCTATCTGGATGACGATTTATATGTGGTTTGGCTGTTGGTATATCGCCATCAATACATTGACCTTAGTGCTATACGGCTATGATAAACACGCCGCTATTCGTAACAAATGGCGAATACCCGAAAAATATTTGCACCTAGTGAGCGTATTAGGCGGCTGGCTAACCGCTCGATTTTGCCAACATGGCTTTCGGCATAAGTTCAACAAATCAAGTTTTATGTGGCGATATTGGGGAAGTGTCATTTTGCACTTTGGGATCTTATTCGGTTTATATAAGTCGATTGGGTTCACCCACTGAAAACGTTCATAAAATAATGTCCTGAAGATTTTACTGTTAATACTAGGAGCAATAATACGAACGGCAACAGAAGCATACATCCATGTACTAACGACCATGACATCCTGTCATGGACGGTTGCCTTATCGCACTATTGCTCCTATTAGCCTTGTTCAATATCTTAAGGATCACACATCAGATTAAGACAATAACAATGAATAAAGAGACTGAGCAACCTTTGGTGATCGCGGGCCCCATACTAAGAAAGTGCGATACCGATAACTTTACCCTTTGGTTGGTGACCCGTGAGCCTTTGGTGAAGCCTGAGTTACAATTAGTGTGCTCTGGTAAACGTGACGTGTTCACAGAGTCAGAATTGCAGCTCAATCACATTCCTTTAGGCACTAATGCTCATCAGTACTTATTGCATGTTCAGCAGCCGAATTTATTACCGACAGAAACCCAAGTTCATTACCAACTCAACCATCAGCAAGGAAAGCCTGTCTTTGCTTCTATTGATGAACTCACATACCCGCAGCATTCATCACCACACTTTGTTTATAAGCCTGATATCAAACAGCTACTTCATGGCTCATGCCGTAATCCCCATCACCCCAGTGGTGATGGCTTAGTAAGAGCAGAGCAAACGTTAGCGATAAAACTCAATGATGATAACCGACCATCCTTGTTAATGCTCAGTGGCGATCAGGTCTACATCGATGATATTGCTGGTCCCATGCTTTTGGCGATTGCTCAGGTTGTAGACCAATTAGGATTAGTCGAAGAAGCCTTTGAACAAGCCCCCATCACTGGTAGTCGTGAGCTTAAATATGATGCGTTAAGCTTATATCACCGTGATAGCCAATTGTTGCCACAGGCCGAATATTTAACCGAACTTCACCTATTTAAATGGCGTAGAAAACACGAGATCTTTACCTCGCGCTTATCCCACAACCACCTCGTCAGCCTTGGAGAAATGATTGCCTACTACTTGCTGATCTGGTCGCCTGAACTGTGGCAGCATGTCGACTTACCCGAATCGTTACCGGGATTGTCAACCAAGCACCAAGCCCAATGGCACAAAGAGTGGCTAGCATTACAAGAATTCCAAAAAGGGTTAAGCTCAGTAAGGCGCTTGCTGGCTCATATTCCCACTTACATGATTTTTGATGATCATGATGTTACTGACGATTGGAACTTAAGTGCTCGTTGGGAACAAGCGGCTTATGAGCATCCGTTTGCCAAACAAATCATTGGTAATGCGCTTATCGCTTATGGGTTATTTCAAGGGTTAGGCAATACACCTGATAAATTGGCTCGGATGCAGCAACAGCTGAGTACTTTTTTTAAGGCGCCACAACCAAAAACACATCAGAATCTCATTCAATATATGTTGCGCTTTGAAGGTTGGCATTATGAACTCAATACATCCCCCAAAGTGATTGTGCTGGATACTCGTACTCGCCGTTGGCGCAGCGAAAATAGTCTCGCAAAGCCTTCAGGACTCATGGATTGGGAAGCGCTGATGGAGTTCCAAGAACAACTGATCGATCAAGACAAGGTGATCATTGTTTCTGCCGCGCCTATTTTTGGCGTCAAGCTGATTGAATCCATTCAGCGAATCGCCACATTTTGCGGCTTATCCCTACTGGTGGATGCCGAAAACTGGATGGCACATGGCGGGGCTGCCATGTGTTTACTCAATATGTTCCGCCACCGCCGAACTCCCAAAGAGTTTGTGATTTTATCGGGCGATGTACATTACTCCTTTGCTTATGATGTGAAGCATCGAAGTGAGCATTTTGATGCCAATATTTATCAGATCTGCTCCAGCGGCATTAAAAACCAATTCCCCGAAAAGTTGTTGCCTGTATTTGATAAGCTCAATGGTTGGCTTTACGGACACTATTCTCCATTAAACTGGTTTACCAAACGCAAACGTATGTCACTTCGTGGACGACGCCCCAATGGACATCGTAGCAAACGCTTAGTGAATAACAGTGGCATTGGCTTAGTGGCTTTAGATGAGAATGGCGCCCCAAGTAAAATTGCAGTATTGCATAGCGATAGTTCCATTACAGAATTCAAACCACCGCGCGATACCTATTTTGAATAATCTTTCTCAACAGACGGTTTGTTGATTAAATAACCATTAGTAAAAAATTAAAACTCATTCATTTTACTCATGATGGCTATTTTCTTGGGTGAAATAAGTAAATAATAAGAACCAACATTCACTAAGCCTTTAATTCAATGGTAAAAAATGGCTTTTCATGTGTACTGCTTCTAACTGTACTTTTGATTAGTTTGACAGCACAGGCCGATACGCCATATCAAAGACCATCCAACCCTAAATTCAAATCAGATGCAGTTGAAAGTTACATACAATCACAACAACAAAAGTTGAACTCTCCAGCATTATCGGCCTTATTCACACGTACTTTTCCTTACTCACTCGATAACACCGTATTTCAACAGAACGTTGATACTGCAACTGACATATATTCGCTAAGAACATATGTAGTAACGGGTGCCGATATACAGGCAATGTGGCTCAGAGACAGTACTAATCAACTGACCCCTTATGCATTCTTAATATCTAAAGATGAGCGACTATTTAAGCTATTAGTCGGCCTAGCCAATGCTCAAGCTGAATTTGTCCTAAAGGACAGCTTTGCCAATGCCTATGTTGTCCCTAATGGCGCTAACTCAACACATACTGACGATCAAACCTACAAGCAGTATCAGCAAGACGCTATGCACCCCCCTGTATTTGAACGTAAGTTTGAACCAGATTCTTTGGCCGCAGTCCTAAAACTTCAAAGAGTCATCCTCGAAAATGCAAGCACAGAACAAAAACAACAACTCATCGATGATATAGGGAAGTATTGGATGGGAGCTGACCACATCATTGTTAATGTGCTCAATGCTTGGACAGGTGATTTTGATGATCTCACAAACCCGACGAATCCATACTATTACTATTTTTCTCGGCCGGGTGCGAACGCATTAAATACACTTGAAAATGGTGTCGGAAAACCAAGTAAAACAACTGGGTTAGTTAGGACATTATTTCGGCCAAGTGACGATGCCACTGCACTTCCCTTTAACATTCCAGTTAATTTCATGATAGCCAGTGAATTAAAACGCCTTGCAACTCAATTTACCGCTATCGCCAACATTGATAATCAAGTCACTCCTAAATTAATTGAACTCTCAAACACAATCTTGCAAGCACTTAAAGTAAATTCAACAGAAGGCAGCAGCACCAGCACCCGATACTCGTATGAATTGGACGGCTTTGGTAATCGAAAGTTTATGGATGATGGTAATATTCCTTCCCTGCTTTCTTTACCTGTTATTGCCCCAAATTTATACGACACCACAATTTATCTGCAAACACGAAAGCAAATCTTAAGCTCAGCTATGAATCCTTATTTTTTTGAAGGAAATGACTCAATTCAAAGTGGGGTCGGCAGTCCACATACAGGACAAAACAGGATCTGGCCGTTGTCATTAATCAGCCAAGCAGAAAGCAGTACCGACGAAAACGAAATTAGGCAACTGCTTGCTGCACTCATTGATTCATCTCAAAAAAATGGTTTGATTTACGAGAGTTATTCATCATCAAATTATCAAGATATAACAAGGGAGAGTTTCGCTTGGGCAAATGCCGAGTTTGCCAACTTTGTCATTTGGCTCATAGACAAACACCCCAACATCGTATTAAAAAGCTAACAGGATATAGTTGGGGCAGCTCTTAAAGTACGGATTAGAAATGGAGATCACCTCAACCAACGTCGATTAGACCTTCCCTCTCTTAATAATTCGTTTAGCTTTTCTTTTTAACTTACTATCATCGCTCGATGATCTGGCTTGCTTCGCAAGCTTGATGGCTGCCTTCTTATCGCCTGACAATAATGTCAGTTGCGCCTCGCGAAGCTTAGGCCATTGTTCATAATATTTGGTCACAAACACAGGAGCGGTTTGAAATAACTGCACTGCCGCAATCGCTTTAGGCAACTCTAATTTCGATTCAACGGTATTTTTGGCTAACTCGTAATGCAGGATATACCAAGTGGCTTGCTTTTCTTCATCTTGTGGTTTTTTCAAGCTTATAGAGTCGAGCAATAAGGCATGATTATCGTTAAAACGTTTTTGGGAAAAATAATACCGAGAAGCCATTAATCTAAGTGGTAAATCTTGAGGGTAAGCCTTAAGTAAGCGTTGTAATTTGGCTTGCGCTTTTTCATCCTCACCCATGCCTTTGTAACTTGTAAAAATAGCTCGCCCACCTTCAAGCGGATGTGTTTTTTCAAGTTCTAACGCTAGCGCCAACGCCTTTTCATTATCACCGCCCACCATACTCGGTGCCGTGTTATAAAACCCAATGAGTGACTCTTGCACGTTCAACAAGTGGGGGGCTAACTCATACGCTTTTTGATAACTTTCTAAACAATCAGACGCATAGCCTGCCGCGGTAAAAATACTGGCATCCATGGCTTGATTAGCATACACATTACCTTTTAATACCCATTCTTTTGCTTGTGCTTTTTTATCGTCTTTCGGCAATACCTGTAAACGGGCATCAATCCATTCAATGGCGGTATCAAAATCTTTATTCCGATAAAACGCTATGACTTTATAACTGGCTAACTTGTAGGGTGCATCATCTTTTATTTCCGCGATCAGCGTATCCATTTTGTTTTCCGTTAATAGCTTTTTGGCTTGTTGCTCGGTATCTACGGCATGGAGCTGAAAACTGAGGAGTGCTGAAACAATGAGTAAGTTTTTTAACATTCTAAACCCCTTAAAATGAAACATATTGATAACAACAGAGTTAACCTACTTCATTAAGTTCACTTCGTCATTAACTGTTTAGTAAATATGTTTGTATTTGATAAGCTAAACTTACTATCAGTTTTGTCCTAATGGGTAAGCACGATGAGACGCCAAAATTACATTGATTATTGTTTTGCACAATTGCTAGAGCTGTTTGAACAAGCCAAACGTAATAAAACCAATTCGGAACTTAAAGCCCGAATCGAAGGTTTGTTTCAGGCGGGTAAAGTCCTTAATATTTATTCTGACAAAGAAGCTTTAGAGTTAATGGAACAGGCTCATTATCATGTATTTGGCGAAACCATGGCAGAAAGAAGTGAAAAGAAAACGGCCTTAAAACAAGCCATTGACCGTGGCGATGATGAGTTTATTGATATTCCAGCCTATGAGCGCCGTAATCAATAGCTCACATTTTATTAACAAGGCTTCATTCCTCATTCACGTCAACGTTATATACTGACCACTACACTTTCTTAATAAACATCATTAAGCAATAGAGAGTGTTATGTCGGTTCCAGTTTCACAACCACTTTTATCATTACATTCCGATGTGACTCAGTATTCTCCAAGTCATAAACCCTTTATATTTGATCCTCGTCGCAGCAGTCTACAGCGGTTTCAATCAACACCCGCATTCGTCGATTTTTCACGCAACTATAAAGAAGATATCAACGCCCTAGAAACACTTTGCTCTGCTGTATTAGATCATCATCAAGCCAGTTTAATTAATAATTATTTGATGCAATTAACTACAGAGTTACTCGATTGTCGGTCATTTTCAGATAATGAAGCACTGCAACTGGCCTATACCGACTTACGCCATAACTTCCGAGTCTTACTCAACCACTTACAAGCCAATAAGACCTTTCAAGCCTATGTATTACAAACTCTGTTTTTCACAGAATTTGAACCTACGTTGTGTCACATTCAAGAGTTGAACCAAAGTATTGTTGATATTATTCCTCAGCTGCCTATTCAAACTGATCCCAGACCGACCACTTCTACTTCACCAGCTCTGATCTCATCCCACAGTTCAAGTGACATGGGCACGTTAACTGAAGAGTCTTCCCAAAGTTCAGCCTCTTCTTTGCAACCAAGCCCAAAGCCAACTCAGCTTAAACATCGGCATAGAAAGCCCCCAAAACATAACAATCAACCCGTGCCAGAGGTAAAACAATCCGCTACAAAAGCACAAAGCAAAACTGAGCCTCAAACAGCCATAATCCATACACTCAAAGCAGAACTTGATGAGTTGAAGCAATCTGATGATATAAAATCGTATAACAAAAAGTGGGTTCCAAATATTTTTTTAGATGCCAGCGATAACGGCCTCTCGGAGCATCTCAGCCAACAACTCGCTTTGTCGACCAAATTTACTCATAGGTTAATGGTGTATGCATCAGGATTCATTGAACAGTTTGATAAGGCTGATCAACAAATTGTTCGTAGTCGTTTAAGATTGTGTTTAGCTGAAATTAGCATTAGTTCTAGCCTAACAACACCGCAAAAAATGTTGTTGACGCTAATGGCATTACCTTCTCAATTAAGCTGCTGCGAGGATTGGCTTCTCAGTACAGCAACAGTACATCGACTATCTACTCATAACTTGTCAGCAAGTTTGTTGATCCAAAGCCAACCTTTAGTAACACCTAATCGCCAAAATCTGAAGGAATGGGCCTTCATACTCAATCGAGATTGGGTATTTGCAGAGAGAGTTCCCCCTAAATCATCGCCCAAAACCAAACAAAGTAATCCACTCATGGAAGTATCTCCAGTACTAGACTCCGCAATAGTCGCTCAAAAATTTACTCTAGGGCAATTTAGACGATCTGTACTGTATATTGCCGATGATTTGTTTTATCAAGATAGCCGCTTAAGACAAGAGTTAAGTGTACTATTTCAAAGCCCTATCTATCAGTTAGTCCCGCAAGAAAATGCCAGTGAAAAAAAGCAAAAATCCTATAAATTGATCCAACAAATTTATCCTAGTTTTAATGTGAACCCCTTTGAACTGACGTCAAACGCTCAACGCCTTCAATTACAATTAGCCATAGTAGCCCTACTCCCTGGCACCCTCAGCGATAAGCAATGTTTCACTCAGCTCAAACAAGTGAAACACCTGCTCACACAATCGTTTGATACCTTAACAGGCCAATACCGCCTACTAACAGGGCAATCTCAAGATTTACCGGCTCACTTATTAGCCAGCAAGTTAGGTAATGATGACGTAGCGCAACGCCTGAAACCTCACATCTGCCAAAGAGTTTTCCAAACCTGTACCCTTGTATAACTAGGGCATAGATATGGCCTCTTCCAATATTGCTTTAGGTTAACAAGACTTGTCACTGATGCTCGATGAATAACATTAACCGCTAGATGTCTGAGTTTGCACCTCGTTTAAAAAGCCGCCATACTGAATGAATTCGGCACTAACAAGGTGAGAAAATTAAAATGACAACCATAAAAACACCCGTTGAAATGCTCGATTTCTGGGCCGACGCCCATGGAGACAAGGTTTATCTAAGACAACCGATTAATGGCCAATATCAAGATTACACTTGGCAACAAACTCGTCAAATGGCTCAACAAATCGCCGGCGGATTACGCCATCTAGGCTTTATGCCCGGAGATAAAATTGCTGTTCTGTCAAAAAACTGCGCCGAATGGTTTATTACCGACTTCGCTCTAATGCTTGGCGGCTATGTTAGTGTTCCTATTTATCCAACCGCCAATGCCGATACCATCAGTTATTCTCTAGAACACAGCGGTGCTAAAGCCGTATTTGTTGGTAAATTGGATTACTGGCAAGATCAAGAACCCGCTGTCGCAGGAGATATTATTCGTATTGCGTTTCCTTATGACACCATGCCAGCACAGTATCAATGGCAAGACTTTCTGAAAATGGGTGAACCATTAACTAATGAGCCTTATCCTCAGCTAAATGACTTAATGACCATCATTTACACCTCTGGCTCAACGGGCAACCCTAAAGGCGCGATGCAAACCTTTGCCAGTTACGGTTGGACTTGCGGTTGCGCGGCCAACCACATTCAAGTGACTGAAAAAGATCGCCTTATCTCATACTTACCACTGGCTCATATTACCGAACGTGTTGCCATCCTTGGTACATCCATCTACAACGGGGCTCAAGTGGCCTTTGTTGAAAGTCTCGATACCTTTATTGATGATGTCAATCGTTGCCAGCCAACCTTCTTTTTATCGGTTCCGCGTCTATGGAGTCTGTTTCAGAAAAACATTATTGAAAAAGCCGGTGGCGCTAAGAAACTGAATACACTATTGCGTATTCCAATTCTAAACAGCTTGATCAAAAGAAAAATCCGCAAAGGCTTGGGACTCAATCAGTGCCGCTTATTTGGATCAGGTTCTGCACCACTGCCAAAAGCCATTATTCAATGGTTTGCAGGCATTGGCATTGAAATCTGTGAAGCTTGGGGCATGACCGAAAACTGTGCCTACTCCATTATCAATTATCCATTTAATCCACAAAAAATCGGCACCATTGGTGTACCCGTTGATGGCTGCGATGTTCGACTAGGCGACCAAAATGAACTATTAGTACGCAGTCCAGGATTAATGACTGGCTATTACAAAGATGATGCCACTACAGCACAAGTCTTTGAAGCCGATGGCTTCTTCCACACTGGTGATGTCGCAGACATTGATGCCGATGGTTACATCAAAATTACGGGCCGTATTAAAGACAACTTTAAAACGGCTAAAGGTAAATATGTCGCACCAGTGCCGATTGAGCGTAAATTAGCACAAGATACCCATATCGAACTCTTATGTGTCATTGGGGCAGGCCTGCCACACCCAATCGCTTTGGTGCAATTAGCAGAAGGTGCATCACTGATGCCACGTAATGAGGTTCGTCATGCACTCAAAGCGACACTAGACAACATCAACCCAACACTGGAGTCCCATGCAACCTTAGATGCCATCGTTATCGTCAGTGAACCATGGACCACGGAAAATGATGTGTTAACGCCGACATTAAAAATTAAACGCCATATTCTAGAGCAGCGATTTACCAGCATAGTTGAGGGTACTCGTGGCGCTGAAGTTAAGTGGGAAGATGAGCTTTGATTGGGTTACATTACAAAAAGTAAAAAAATTAACCAACTTTACTTGCAAAACGAAATGAGAACGATTATCGTTAACTTGCGTTCCAAAACTCACTCTTGAATGGTTTATGCGTTTCTCTGTTGGTATTCTTGAGTGAGTCAGCAAACATTGCTCACACTCTTTCTGCCGGACTTTTTGTCCGGCATTTTTTATTCCCTTATTTATTACCTTGAATAACACTAATCTAATATTCAATGCATTCCGCTTTTGTCGGTTGATTAGGAGCAGTTTAAAAAAAAGACAAAAAAAGCTTGCACACACAAATGATAATGATTATTATTTACCTGCGTTCCAAACACTCATTCTTGAACTCTTCAGTATGTACGTTGGTTTTGTTCTTGGACGGGTATGCAAGCACAACATTGCTCACACACTTTTTGCCGGACTCTTAGTCCGGCATTTTTTTTGATAAGCTATTACCACTATTCACTCTCTATATCGAAACTATGACTGTTTCATCTGTTGAAGCTGTGATCCTCGCTGGCGGTCAAGGGCGACGCATGCACTATCAAGACAAAGGTTTGGTTAACTATAAAAATCAGCCTTTGGTGCAACACGTCATTAACGCCATACACTCTCAAGTCGATAACCTTATGATCATTGCGAATCGCAATATAGAGACATATAAAGACTTCGGCTTTCCTGTCTTTACTGATGAGTTATCAGGGTTTCAAGGGCCTTTATCAGGCTTGTCCACCGCATTAGGCCATTGTCAGTCAGACTTACTGCTCGTGCTGCCTTGTGATACTCCACATCTGCCAAGTGCTTTGCTTGAAAAAATGCAGTACGCTTTGCATCATCATAACACCGATATCATCGTCGCCAGAGATCAACAAAAAGAGCATGCGGTGATCATGTTACTCAAGCGTCACCTCAAATCGGATTTAGATAAGTATTTAGCGTCAGGAGAGCGACGTGTCATGGCATGGTATCGTCGACATCATTATCAAACCGTAGAATTTGATACCAAACACTTTATGAATTGCAACTCACTTGATGAATTGGCGTGATACTCCGTAGAAATTGGAACTAGAGAAAGCGAAATGGCACTGACTCGTAAACAATGGAATAACATTATCATTTTGGCTAGTGCAGCGATGATTGGGACTCTGACACTTCTGCACAACAAAACCGAAAAAGTGCCTGAAGGAGCCTTGCCACTATTTGATCAACATACGGCATTACAGCAATTACAGCTTGGCGATTACACCTTAATCCATGAAGACAATCATTGGCGTTGTATGCCGAGCTTTGATCAGTGCCAGACATGGCGACAAGCGTGGCATCAATTGCGGATCAGCCCTATTGCTTCACCGACCTTAAGTGACGATCAGCATGAGCGACTCACCATCATTGTTAAGCAGTCTCCGCAGCCTCTGCAATGGCGTTACTATATTGCCGATGGGTTGTTGCAATCCGCCTCTGGGCAATGGTACAAAATCCCTCCAAGCTTACAACATAGTTTACTGCCTTCACGGTTAACACAAAAATAGAGTTTCCCTAATGCCAGAACTACCCGAAGTAGAAGTCACCCGCCAAGGGATCAGCCCTCACATTCTTGAGCAAAGTGTTGCTAAGCTTATCATCCGCAATCACAGTCTTCGCTGGCCCATCCCTGATGTGGCACATAACATTGTCGGTCAAACCATTAAAAGTGTTCGCCGCCGAGCCAAATATTTATTAGTTGAAACCAATGCGGGGATCACCATTATTCACTTAGGTATGTCAGGCAGTTTGCGCGTGCTTGATGAAAAAACCCCAGTAGAAAAGCACGACCATGTAGATTTAGTCTTGGGTAACCATAAGGTATTAAGGTTTAACGATCCTCGTCGTTTTGGCGCTTGGCTGTGGTATGAACTGCCGATTGAAACCCATCCATTACTGACTAAGTTAGGTCCTGAGCCATTAAGCGATGACTTTAATGTGGAGCAATTAGCACAAGCACTGAAAGGCAAGAAAAAAGCCATTAAGCTGTGTTTGATGGACAACCATATTGTCGTCGGTGTCGGCAATATTTACGCTAATGAAGCCTTATTTGCAGTGGGAGTTCACCCAAAAACCCCTGCCAATCGAGTAGATGTAACCAAACTGCCAAAATTAGTCGAAACAGTCAAAATAATCTTAGCTAATGCCATCAAACAAGGTGGTACCACCCTAAAAGATTTTACCAATGCCGATGGAAAACCGGGGTATTTTGCTCAAAAGCTGCATGTGTATGGTCGTGGAGGGAAGCCCTGCCATGAATGTGGCACTTTATTGAGTGAAATTAAACTTGGGCAACGGACAACGGTGTTCTGCGAGCATTGTCAGCTATTTTAAAGCAAGCTTGGGGGTAAAGCTGAATATCCCGTCCCTACCAAACCTCTATCTTATACCGCTTACGCAAATACTTCTGGCGGTATTTGGGTCAGCTCATCAAAAGCAGCGAAAGCATTCTGAAGTTTATTTTCATTCAGGGTTAAAAGGTATTTTCGATCCTCAAAACAGCCTGAAACCTTAACAGGAACCGTCATCAGCCCACCATTATCAGGAAAGTCAAAAACACTAAAAAACGTGTAACATACCGCACCATCATTAATCTCTATGGTTATCTTGCAAGGCTGCCTTGCTATCGCAAGTGAAGCCAATTGTTGTACCACTTCTTCGGTCATACTTATTTGCATCGACGATGTATCCAATGACACCTTAACTTCATCGTTAACTGCTCTGCACCTCACACTTTGAAGTTGTTGACTAAGCTGTGCTTTTTCAATCAATGCCTGAACTGAAGCACACAATATCCTTTCTACCTCAATCGCATTAACTTTGTCGGGTACGGCTTCTAAATCATTGTTATCACTGACACTGCCATGTACTTCTATTTTCACTTCGCCTTGTTTATCTCGTTTGCACTTAAATCCTAACCCTTCTTTAGCGTGTAGTGGTGTCATAATTTTAATCGGTAAAATTACGTCTCCAATCGAGTTTTCTGCAGTGAGTTCCATCAACTTGATTTGCTCAGCAAGGCTTGGACATCGAGTACTGCTTCTGAGGCTAAATGATTCAAAAGCTCTTTGTTGCAATTCAAGAACTGGAACCATAACAAATTGATCAGTATTGACTTCACCAGCAATGGCATCCAACTGCTTTGATTTATAGACTTTTAAGTCTCCTTGTACTTGCTTGGCTTGGGTTAGCATGACGGTTAGATAAGCGTTTTCCATTAAACGCAGCACACCACCCTGAATAAGTTTTTGTTTAGCCGTTAAATCCTCAAATTCAATCGGCCTAAGTGCATTATTTATTCTTTGTTCAGTACGCTCAAAAAACTCAACCCATATTTCATTACGCGCAGTTAAAAGGCATTTGAAGTTTAATTCCTTCTCACTTGTAGATACTTTGATTTCCAAGCATTGCACGAATGTATCATCAAGCTCTTTATACACTTGGTGCTCGGCAGTAAAAAAAGCGTTGATTTTCTCCTGTTGAGCTTTTGATAGAGGTTTCGCTTTACCATCCGCCTGCACCATAAAATGATCTTGACTCAACTCAATTGGAGTCAAGGTTAAATTAGCCGCCGTTGCCATAGTTACCTCAAACTTTAAACGTAGTTGATTATTAATTCAGAACTCTTGTTGTAGGGCAAGTTAAAGTAAATTAATGGATATAGTGCTGGATACTGTTAAAATTTTGCTGAACTCTCAGCGAATAGATGTGTGAATAGGACATTCATGTTCTGGTGTACAAAGAGCGTGCGTTCAATCTTGTCGTTGTAATATGAAAACTAATCAGCTCACTCTGGCATTGTAAACAGGACGATTGGTAGCTGCAAAGTTCTCAAACAGCTCAATCGCTTGTTGATTCATAACGCCTTCAACAAGTTCAATCCCCCTACTTTCAAGTTCTTGACGCCAATTCGGCGTCATAGGCCCTTCATCAAATCCAGTGATAGCTTCAAGCTCAGCCCCAGCTCCCGCAATCATCACAGAACGCACACCTGACCATAAAATGGCACCAAAACACATAGCACAAGGCCGCCAATTAATGACGATTTGATGAGCAGGAAAACCACCTCGACCTAAATCATAATGAGATAGTACTTGTTGAGCCATCGACAATGCCATCACTTCTGCATGCGCTGAAGAGCATTGAGTTGGAACCACACGATTGACCCCCATTGCGACTAGCTTTCCTGTATCCCGTTCAAACACGCCAGCGGCAAACGGGCCGCCTGTATTCCTCTGAAAGTTATCTGTCGCGCACTCAAGCACCAATTGCATTTTCTTTTCATCAGAGTCAAAGTGTTGTGGCAAAGTTGATAATTTATGAGTTAACCATGAAGGTAAATCAAGTTGAAAACTCACTTGAGTCGGAATGAATGGAGTTTGTTGGCACATACGAAGAAACAGTCATTAACCATAATCGTATATGAACATATATAATCGCTTGATTTCAGTTAATTTTTATTAACAATAGCAATTAAAAAATAATTATTTCCTCTTCCAGAAGGCACTATGAAACACTCCCCGTTCCCATACGCTACATTGTTCATTGCCATATCTACATTCGTTTATTCGATGTACGTCACTTTCGATATCAGTGGTTCTGCGTTTTCCAATGTCAAAATTGTCCAATTAGAAAAATATGGAGCCATTCGCCTTGAACACTTATTACAACTTGAATTTTGGCGACTATTTGTCTCACAAATAATCCATGTTAAATCACTACACATGCTGTTTAATGTTTGCTCATTTATAGTCTTAGGTTTCTTGGTTGAGCGAAATATTGGAACTATTAAAATGTTAATGGTGTGGTTAATTGGTGGGTCTTTAGGAACTATATTTAGTACACTATTTGTAAAATACCCATGGAACTTGGGTACTGGAGGATCTCAAGCTATCATGGCTATTTCAGGACTTGCTTCAATTCTAATTTTCCGAAGAATCGACAGTTCTAAATGGCTAAAATTCGCCTTGGCATTTGCCTTTATTCCTGCGTTGTCGCTTGATTTGATTTTTTCTCATTACCCGAAACCAGGTCATACATTAAGCTTTATTTTTGGCTTAATAATTGGTGCATGGATGTTTAAGAGTGAAAGGGGGATTGTATCTAAGAAAGAGCCCCCTTTAAGGAGGCAAGGGTAAGTATTTAAATGAGTTTACAGCTTCGCTTTCACCGCCTTTACTACTTCAGGATGAGTAAAAGCACTGATATCGCCACCATGCCTGACCACATCTTTAACCAGTGTTGATGAAATAAAGCTATTTTCAGATTTTGGCATCAGTAATACGCTTTCCAAGGTTGGGTTTAAGGCTCGGTTCATATTGGCAAGCGTCAATTCATACTCAAAATCAATCGTGGTTCTAACACCTCGTAGTAATACATTGGCACCATGCTGTTTGGCAAAATCCACCAACAAACCACTAAAGCCTTGAACGTCGACGTTGCCAAATTGTGCAGTCACTTTTTTAACCAAGGCCACACGTTCTTCTAAATCAAACATCGGCTGCTTTGATGAACTGTTGGCTACGCCGATAAGCACTTTATCGAACAACTGACTACCACGAGCAATTAAGTCTAA
Source organism: Parashewanella tropica (assembly GCF_004358445.1). NCBI lineage: Bacteria > Pseudomonadati > Pseudomonadota > Gammaproteobacteria > Alteromonadales > Shewanellaceae > Parashewanella > Parashewanella tropica. The sequence continues at coordinate 180,336 of NZ_CP037951.1, read as the reverse complement.
GTGACCGTTGGTAACGGGATCGAAGGTTCCAGGATAAATGGCTATGTTCACGAGGTTTCCTTGAGAATTAAATGAGTTTGACGTACATCTTCACCTGATGGTGATTGGAACGCTCTTAAATCGAATTCGGGCAGAATAGCAAAAATATGATCAAAAATATCCGATTGAATGTCCTCGTAGGCATTCCAATTCGTGTCATTGGTAAACACATAAATTTCGATGGGCAAGCCCTGCGAAGTTGGATCAAGCTGCCGTACTAGTAACGTCATATCTTTATGAATTTTTTGATGATCATGCAAATAGGCTTTCAAATAAGCTCTGAAAGTACCCACATTGGTCAAACGGCGACCATTAACGCTTTTTTCAAAATCCACAATACCCGCATTAGTTTTTGCCAGCTCAGATTCGATGCGTGGAATGTAATCTTTTAAGTGATTGACCCGCAATAACTCACGTTTATCATCATCCGTTAAAAAGCGAACACTGGCTAAATCAATGTATACCGCACGTTTTATCCTGCGCCCTCCTGATTCAGACATGCCTTGCCAGTTCTTAAAAGCATCCGAAACTAGAGCATAAGCGGGGATCATCGAAAAGGTTTTGTCCCAATTTTGAACCTTAACCGTAGTCAATGAGACTTCAATGACTTCACCATCTGCGCCATATTTGTCCATTTGGATCCAATCACCCACGCTCACCATTCGATTAGCGGCCAATTGCACCCCCGCGACAAAACCTAAAATAGTGTCTTTAAACACAATGGCGAGTAAACCAGTGGCGACACCTAAACCACTAAGAAAGTAGAGAGGGGATTCATTAATGATGGCCGCTATCGCCAGTACGGCGCCGATAAGGAAAAGAAACAACTTTGTTAACTGTACAAAGCTTTTTGATGGTATCCGTCGACTCACTGAAGAACGTTCAAAGAGGGTTTCACCCACATCCAAAGCCGCATAAATAGCACGAATAATAAACACCACAGAAAATGCACTTAATATTCGCTGCACGCCAGTCGCCAGTGTCTGGTGCTCAGATAAAATGTAGGTCATCTGCTCAGACAACACTAAAATCGGCAACACCATTACCGCTTTATCAAACACTTTATGCTTGATAAGTAAATCATCCCATTGGGCTTTTGTACGGTGAATAAGGGCATGAATGAAACGCAAAATTACACTTTTGACCACTAAGTACAGCAGCCATACCAATACGATGGCAATAATAAGCATGATCATAGCCGTCAACGCTTCAGCTAAGCCTGTACTAAACCCATGTTGTAGTAACCAGGCATTGACATCGATAGGAAAATCTTTTTCCATTACGCATCCCTCTATTTGAATCAAACATCTAAACAATCATGGGATCTTTGGCAAAAATAGCCGCATCACCAATCAGGTTTATGGAGAATATATTATGTTATTGGGTCAACTTGCTTTACCTGAATTATTAGCGCACCTAAAGAATTATCCTGATTACGATGCTGATTATCAGGTTGATGTTGACAGTCTAACCCCTGTTTTAAATTTCAACAAAGAAATTACCATCTCAGTGATCATTGGCACTTGGTGCCCAGATTGCCATCGTGAAGTGCCACGCCTTGCTAAAGTCATTGACGCGATTAACGGTAAGCAGGTAACTGTGGAATATATTGGTGTGGATAAACAAAAAACCGATCCTGATAACATCAGCGCTCAGTTTGACTTTGAACGTATTCCAACCGTCATTGTGCAAGATGGAACACAAGAGTTGGGACGTATTATTGAACAGCCACAACAATCTTTAGAAAAGGATTTAGTGGCTATTTTGACTCAATGAGCATTAGATCAGTGAATACAGCACACCTTCACGCAAAGCACCACCGGATAAATTGACCGCGTTGAGATCCAATAGCTTAAAGAGCGCCAGCATAATTGCGACCCCGGCGGCGAGTGTCGGTGCTCTTTCTTGAGACAAGCCTTCAATATTACTCAGCTGATGGCATGATTCATTAAGGATCTCTGCTTTAATGCTTTGTAAAAACTCAAAGGTAATAGTCTGATCTTGTTCTCTATGCTTAAGCAGTTCAATCAAGGTTTGTAACGTTCCAGAAGCGCCGACGGCTTTTGTGCAGCCAAAAGCTTTAAGCTGAGTCAGACTGTCTCCCAGTTGCTCTGCAACCCGTTGTTCTACGGCATCAAAATCAGTATTTCGATATGGAAAGTGTGAAAAATGAGGATGATTCATGCTAACACAGCCAATCGCCTTACTCACTTTAAACAAAATATGATTACTATCTCCCACCACAAACTCGGTACTTGCTCCGCCAATATCAATCACCAAACGACGGTCATCACCTTGGGTGGTATGCCACATACCTTGATAAATATATTCAGCCTCTTCGTTACCAGAGATCACATCAATTGGAATTGGCAAAAGTTTAAACGCTTGATCAATAAAAGACTGGCGATTGGCTACCTGCCTTAAGGTCGCAGTAGCAATGATTTTTATATCATCGCTACTGAGTTGGTGATGTAGAACTTGCTTAGCAAAATACGCCAAACACCCTAACCCGCGCTCAAAGGCATCAACATCAAGATTACCGTTGTCATCAATGCCATCCGCCAAACGCACTTTTTGCTTGTACTTAGCAATCACCACAGGATGACCATCAACCGCTTCGGCCACCAACATATTAAAACTGTTAGAACCTAAGGTGATGGCGGAGATCAGTCGACTCATCTAGTTGGATCTACGATGTCTAGGGTTACGATTTGGACGTGAATTTCGGTTTTGATTGCCTGAAGTTCGAGTTCCTGAACGTTCCCTTGTGGTTCTTGGTGTATGACGACGATGGATCGGCGCTGGCTTTGGAATATCATCCAACAGCGCTTCACGGTCATAGCCAGTCACCGGAATAGAGTGTTCGATGTAGCTTTCGATTGCAGGTAGGTTGAGCGCATATTCTTCACATGCAAAGCTGGCTGATACCCCTTTTTTACCCGCACGCCCTGTACGACCGATACGATGTACGTAATCTTCACAGTCATCGGGCAGGTCATAGTTGTATACATGAGACACATCTGAAATATGCAGCCCACGAGCGGCAACATCGGTGGCCACTAAAATATCGAGCTGACCTTTAGTGAATTGATCTAAAATTCGAAGACGTTTCTTCTGTGGTACATCACCCGTCAACAAGCCCACGCGATGACCATCACCCTCAAGCCACGACCACAGTTTTTCACACACATGCTTGGTGTTCGCAAACACAATGGCTTTATCCGGCCAATCTTCTTCAATTAACGAGAGTAGCAGTGGTATTTTGTCTTCTGCCGAAGGATAAAACAGCTCTTCTTTGATATTTTTAGAGGTTTTTTCATCAGGCGCAATTTCAACTTTCACCGGATCGTTCATGTGATCGTACGCCAACTCTTGCACTTTCATGGAAAGCGTCGCTGAGAACAGCATATTTAAACGGTCTTTAGCATCTGGCATACGGCGGAACAAAAAGCGAATGTCTTTGATAAAGCCTAAATCGAACATACGATCCGCTTCATCGAGTACCACGGCTTGGATCGCACTCAGACTCACAACACCTTGACGCACATAGTCGATGATGCGTCCTGTGGTGCCGATAAGAATGTCGACCCCTTTTTCCAGCACCTTCATTTGGGTTTCGTAGCTTTCACCGCCGTAAACAATGCCCACTTTTAATTTGGTGTGCTTCGATAAATGCTTGGCATCTTTGGCGATTTGAATGGCTAACTCACGGGTTGGCGCCATAATGATGGCACGAGGCTGGTTTAGCTGACGAGTATTAGATGATGGCGTTGCTAATAAATGGTTAAAGGTCGCCACCAAAAACGCCATGGTTTTACCCGTACCCGTTTGGGCTTGTCCTGCAATGTCTTTGCCTTCTAATAGCACTGGCAACGATAACGCCTGAATCGGCGTGCAGTATTCGAATCCGTTCTCTTTCAATGCCGACAGCACTTGTGGCTGTAGAGGTAAATCGGCAAACTTCTGATTTGATAAATGTGTTTCGCTCATAGCGTCGGCATACCAGTTATGGGTTGCAACTTATGGGTTGCAACAAAATTCGTGATGGTTTGTAATATCGCCATCGGTTTTTCGGTCTTATCCTCAACAATAGGAAGACGTAACTTGGCAATGATAACATGATGATTAATTAATCAGGTCATTGTCAGGTAAATAAACCATCGAGTATGGTTGATTTATATACGACTCAGGCTTGAATCTTTCAAACTGAGTCCCAATATACAGGTTAAGCCATTAACAAACCAGAAATGGCAACCTAACTGGAGAACATCATGAGCGATAAAATTGTATACCTAAGCGATGACGCCTTTGAAGCGGACGTATTAAATTCAGATAAACCTGTCCTAGTCGACTTTTGGGCAGAGTGGTGTGGTCCTTGTAAAATGATTGCCCCAATCCTTGATGACATCGCTGAGGAATACGACGGTCAAGTGACCATTGCAAAACTAAACGTAGACCAAAACAACATTTCGCCAGCAAAATACGGTGTTCGTGGTATCCCTACTTTATTACTGTTTAAAAACGGTGAAGTAGCGGCAACTAAAGTAGGTGCAGTTTCAAAAACTCAACTTAAAGAGTTCATTGACGCACAACTATAAGCTCACCTCTGAGCTTATCAGGAGCGCTTCACTCAAATATTGAATTGTGAACGCTCCTTAACAGCCTTGCCGAAATAATTTTCATATAGTTTGCTATATTTCTGGACGTTCGCCCAAGTTAGTGCTAATTTGTTAGTCATAAAACATTCTAAAATCTACCTTCTAGACATAACTCATAATCCTTAACCACGACGCCTGAGAACCTTTCAGCCGTTTGTTGCGTAATACAAGATCCCCAACATGAATTTATCAGAACTTAAAGAAATGCCCATATCGAAGCTGGTTGAACTGGCTGAGAGCATGAACCTTGAGAACATGGCGCGCGCGCGCAAGCAAGACATCATTTTCTCTATCTTAAAAGCCCACGCCAAAAGTGGTGAAGACATTTTCGGTGGCGGCGTTCTAGAAATTTTACAAGACGGCTTTGGTTTCCTGCGTAGCGCAGGTGGTTCTTACCTTGCTGGTCCTGACGACATCTATGTCTCTCCTAGTCAGATCCGCCGTTTTAACATGCGTACGGGTGATACCCTTTCAGGTAAAATTCGTCCACCAAAAGAAGGTGAACGTTACTTTGCACTCTTAAAAGTTAATGAAGTTAACTTCGACCGCCCTGAAAATTCTCGCAACAAAATCTTGTTTGAAAACCTAACACCACTGCACGCTGAAGAGCGTATCCGCATGGAACGTGGTAACGGTTCAACTGAAGACATTACCGCTCGTATTCTGGATTTATGTTCTCCAATCGGTAAAGGTCAGCGTGGTCTGATTGTAGCACCACCGAAAGCCGGTAAAACCCTTCTTCTTCAAAACATCGCCCAGTCGATCACCAACAACAACCCAGAAGTGGTGTTGATGGTACTACTGATTGACGAACGTCCTGAAGAAGTGACCGAGATGAAGCGCCTAGTTAAAGGCGAAGTGATTGCATCGACCTTTGATGAGCCAGCCAGCCGTCACGTTCAAGTGGCTGAAATGGTGATTGAAAAAGCCAAGCGTTTGGTTGAACACAAAAAAGATGTAGTAATTCTGCTTGACTCGATTACACGTCTAGCTCGTGCGTACAACACTGTGATCCCATCATCAGGTAAAGTACTAACCGGTGGTGTTGATGCACACGCTCTACACCGTCCAAAGCGTTTCTTTGGTGCGGCACGTAATATCGAACAAGGCGGTAGCTTAACCATTATCGCTACTGCGCTGGTTGATACTGGCTCTAAGATGGATGAAGTCATTTACGAAGAATTTAAAGGTACTGGTAACCAAGAACTGCACCTTTCTCGTAAAGCCGCTGAAAAACGTGTCTTCCCTGCGATTGACTTTAACCGCTCTGGTACTCGTCGTGAAGAGAAACTGACCACGGCAGAAGAGCTTCAAAAAATGTGGATCCTTCGTAAGATCCTCAACCCAATGGACGAAGTCAGCGCCATGGAATTCCTCATCGACAAATTGGCTATGACCAAAACCAATGATGAGTTCTTCGAAGCCATGAAGCGCGCGAAGTCTTAATAGACCTTTATCGGTCAATAAAGCCAGTCATATTGTGACTGGCTTTTTATTTCATACCTTATTATCTACGGAATATCATTATGGCTTGGATACAATTACGCTTTCATTCCGACAAAGAACACGCAGAAACCCTCGGTGATTGGTTAATGGAGCAAGGCTCTCTATCCATCACCTTAGAAGACGGGCAAGATCAACCGATCTTCGAACCTAAACTCGGTGAAACCCCATTGTGGAACGACACTATTGTTATCGCTTTATTTGAAGCCGATTGGGATCTCAATCCTATCGTTACTGAAATGCAGGCGATGCCCGAATTCAACGGTAAGCTGAATTACAAAATTGAGCAAATCGAAGATAAAGACTGGGTTCGCGAATGGATGGATAACTTCCATCCGATTCAATTTGGCAAGCGCCTTTGGATCTGCCCAAGCTGGCGTGACATCCCTGATCCTGATGCCATCAACGTCATTCTCGATCCCGGTTTAGCTTTTGGCACGGGCACTCACCCTACCACAGCATTGTGTTTGGAATGGTTAGACGGTTTAGACTTAGCACAATCGGATGTTATCGATTTTGGTTGTGGTTCAGGGATTTTAGCCGTAGCGGCGCTTAAACTTGGTGCTAAAGCTGTAACAGGGATTGATATCGACTATCAAGCCATTGAAGCTTCAAAAGCCAACGCTGAGCGTAACGATTGTGCTGAGCAGTTATCTCTGTACTTACCTGAGCAAACCCCAGCTGATTTAAAAGCCGATGTATTAGTAGCGAATATTCTTGCAGGTCCTTTGCGTGAATTGGCACCGCAAATTGCCAGCCATGTCAAACAAGGTGGAAAACTGGCATTGTCAGGTTTACTTAAAGAGCAAGCCATCGAACTGGCTGAGCATTACAGCCAATGGTTTGAGATGGATGAACCTGCCCATAAAGAAGATTGGAGCCGGTTAACAGGCATTCGCAAATAAATTATCACTTATTGGCATAAGTGAAACAAAGGCTGTGAGCTTATGCCAATCTCATCTTTTGATGATAAATATGCAGTTTAGGGTGTATTTTCACTTAAAATGTAAAAATCATGTTTCACTAACTGTGTTACAGGTATCACATCAATACAATGTCAAGTAAAAAACTTGCGTCTAGGTTATTTATTGACCTTTTCAAGCCGTGCAAAAAGGGCTAATATAGCGCCCCTTTGACGCACAAGGTGATAGTACGCATGAGAATTGGACCCTATCAACTGAAAAATCAGCTGATCGTGGCGCCAATGGCAGGCGTCACCGATCAAGCCTTTCGCAACCTGTGTCTACGTCATGGTGCGGCACTTGCCGTATCGGAAATGCTGTCTTCAAATCCCAAGGTCTGGGATTCTGAAAAGAGCAAAAATCGCATGGCGCACTCAGGGGAAGAAGGCATTCGATCTGTGCAGATTGCAGGAGCCGATCCAGAGTTAATGGCGCAAGCCGCCCAGTTCAATGTTGAACAAGGCGCTCACATCATTGACATCAATATGGGTTGTCCTGCAAAAAAAGTGAATAAGAAGCTCGCTGGCTCGGCATTAATGCAAGATCCAGCCTTGGTAAAAAAAATCGTATCAGCTGTGGTTGAGGCGGTTGACGTACCTGTAACGCTGAAGATTCGCACAGGATGGGATCCTGAACATAAAAATGGGGTTCACATCGCCCAAATAGCAGAAGCCTGTGGTATTGCATCCCTCGCCGTTCATGGCCGAACGCGACAATGCATGTACAAAGGCGAAGCGGAGTACGACACCATTGCTCACATTAAACAATCGGTATCCATTCCGGTGGTGGCAAACGGTGACATTACGACGCCTGAAAAGGCACGCTTTGTACTGGAAAAGACCGGTGCTGATGCCATTATGATTGGTCGAGGCGCACAAGGACGACCTTGGATATTTAGAGAGATTGAGCATTACTTACAAACTGGGGAACATTTGGCTCCCGTCAGTGACACTGAAAAGCGTCAAGTCATGCTTGAGCACCTCAACAAGCTCTATGAATTGTATGGCGAGTATAAAGGCGTACGCTTTGCTCGTAAGCACATAGGCTGGTATTTCGACCAAGATTCACAGCGTGAATTTCGAGCTCAATTTAACAAGCTTGAAGACGCTGAGCAGCAGTATTCCATGGTGGAATGCTATTTTAGAGATTAAGGGTTAACCCCCTAGTACAGATTTAGATTAAGAGCAGAATACGAATGTTTGATCAGACAACTAACACAGAAGTTCACCCACTAACCGTAGGCAAAATCGAAACAGCGAGCGGCGCAATCAAGCCACAACTACTTCGCGACGCAGTAAAACGCGCTGTATCTAACTTCTTTCAACAGTTAGACGGTCAGGATGCAGAAGAAGTTTATGAAATGGTGTTATGTGAAGTGGAAGCGCCACTACTAGACATCATTATGCAACACACTCGCGGTAACCAAACTCGCGCAGCAAACATGCTAGGTATCAACCGTGGTACCCTTCGCAAGAAGCTTAAAAAGTACGGCATGAACTAAGAATCACTCAGTAATATACTGATATTAAAAAGGCTTAACCGTAATAGGTTAAGCCTTTTTTGATGCTATGCCCCCAATATGTACCCTCAAAATATTTCTAACCTTTCCAGAGTCCACTAAATGGCATTATTCGACTCAAAAGTTGAGGCGAATAACCATGATATTTGCCTCAACTTAATTGATGAAGAGATCAAATTTCCAGTAACAGCTGCATTTTCTCCACCAATTCAGCGTGATTAGCACTGATATCATGTGATAACAATGGCAACTCAGCATGTTTCGCCAATGGCTTAGGCAGTGGAATATCCATCTCTAAAATCTCATCAACGCTGTCTTTAAACTTTGCAGGGTGAGCAGTACACAAAAAGATCCCAATTTCATCAGCTTGTAACTGCTCTTCAAGTACTTGATAGGCAATCGCACCATGAGGTTCACATAAGTAATCTTGTTGCCATAATCGAGTCAGGCTTTGTTTCACCTCTTCATCGGTTAAACGCCCATGACCAATATCGGCCAATGACCAATCATACTTTTTGATCAGCGCTTCCACTCTTGGCCAATTATTGGGCTGACTCACATCCATTGCATTCGACAAGGTGGGCACTGTTGCATTGGGTGACCACTGTCCTGACTCTAAATATCTCGGCACAGTATCATTTTCATTGGTCGCCGCAATAAAACGTTTAACTGGTAAGCCCATGGCTTTTGCCAGCAGCCCAGCGGTAAGATTTCCAAAGTTACCCGAAGGCACTGAAATCACCGCGTGCTGACGTTGCTCTTTAGGTAATTGAGCCAACGCTTCAAAGTAATAACAGGTTTGCGCCAGTAGACGGCTGATATTGATGGAGTTGGCACTGTTAAGTCCGAATTTCTTTCTGAGCTCAGAATCATCAAACGATTGCTTTACTAAAGCTTGGCAGTCATCAAAGGTACCATCGACAGCCAGCGTGTGAATATTCCCACCAAGAGTACAAAACAGCTTTTCTTGCAGGCTACTGATTTTACCTTTGGGATAGAGGATAACGACGTTGATGTTTTCCAGCCCATAAAACGCATGAGCAACGGCGGCACCTGTATCACCTGAAGTGGCGGTTAGGATAGTAATTTGCTCCTCACCTCGAATGGCCGCCAAGCATTGCGCCATAAAACGGCCACCAAAATCTTTAAACGCCAGTGTTGGACCATGAAAAAGCTCTAATGCAGAAATGTTTTCAGCCACGTTGACTAATGGGGCGTTAAACTGAAACGCTTGCTCCACCAGCTGACTCACTTGCTCTTTTGAAAACTCATCACCTATTACAGCGGATAAAATTTTGCTGCTGCGCTGATTAAAATCCATATCCAACAGGGCATCCATATCATCAAAATGCGGTAAAGATGACGGGAAAAACAAACCTTGTTCACGACCAAGCCCTTGGCGTACCGCCTGCTTAAAGCTCACCTGCTCTTGGGGATCTTTTAAGTTATAAAGCTTCATAATTGCTGTCCTGTTTGACGCGCCCCTTGTGGATCTAAGCGGCAGATATGGCAAAAACCGTGTTCATTCTGTAAATAGTGTTGCTCAAGCCAATGCTGAATACGCTTGGCATCGTCTAGGCTTTGAGCAATAGCAAATAACGTTGGACCAGAGCCAGAAATGCCTGCGGCAATCGCGCCTGCATCCATCGCGCCCTGCCGAGCTTGACGAAAGCCATTAATGATACGGGCTCGATATGGCTCAGCCACCACATCTTCAATACAGTCTGCAGCCAATTTAGGTTGCTGGCTGTAACAGGCATGGATAAAACTGGCGAGATTACGCCCGTGTGCGATCACATCTTGTTTGCGATATTGTGCAGGTAAAATAGCGCGAGCTTTAGCTGTTGAGACTTCAATACCGGGGTAAGCCATCACCCAATACCAATCATCAAAGCAGGGAATGCTTTGGCTGATGATGCCACTGCGATCTGGCATTAATTGCAGGCCACCAAGAAAGCAAGGAGCCACGTTATCGTAATGTACAGAGCCTGAAATTCTGCCTTCCATTTCTCCCATTAATTCCAGCAATTCACTGTCAGAAAACGGGTTTCCATGAAAGTCATTCAGCGCCACCAGCGCCGCCACAATAGAACAAGCTGAGGAACCTAAACCTGAACCGATGGGCATATTTTTCTCAAGCGTCATAGACACTGTTTTAAGCTCGACTCCTTTGCTGTCGAGTGCCTGAGCAAAGCGGAGATAACTGTGATAAACAATATTATCGTCAGGGTTTGATGGCAGCTTATCAACAAATCGCCCACCAACATCAAAGCGAAACGTGTCAGCCGCCGCCACTTGAACGCGATCCCCCAACAGCGAGCCGTCAATCGGTGTTACAGCCGCACCCAAAACATCAAAGCCAACACTCACATTACCAATAGAGGCTGGGGCATAGACCAACACTGAATCCATGTTCATTTCATCCATCGTTATACTTCTCGCTTCCATGGCAAACATCTTAAAATATCAGCAAACACGCCTGCGGCCGTGACGGCACCGCCTGCACCATAACCTCTTAGCACTAGCGGAATCGGCTGGTAATAGCGAGTGTAAAAAGCGAGTGCATTCTCGCCGTCTTTGATTTTATTCATAGGGTCGTCAGCATCTACAGCAGTGACTTTAACTTCACATTGACCGTCGTTGATTTGTCCAATGTATCTCAACACTTTGCCCTCAGCGGCCGCTTTGGATTGCAGCTGACTGAAGTAACTATCGGCTTCTGGTAATCGAGCGATAAACTCTTCGACCGTACCTGAATCATCAAAATCGGGGGGTAACAATGGCTGGACTTTGATTTGGTCAAGTTCCAGCTCTAAGCCACACTCCCTTGCCAAAATCAGCAGCTTTCTTGCCACATCCATACCCGATAAGTCATCGCGAGGATCGGGTTCAGTAAAGCCTTTATCACGGGCAATTAAAGTGGCTTGCGATAGACTCATTCCCTCATCCAGCATGCCACAAATATAGGAAAGTGAGCCTGATAAGATGCCTGAAAATTGATTGAGGTCGTCCCCCGCAAATAACAAGTTTTGTAAGTTTTCAATGACGGGTAAGCCCGCGCCCACATTGGTGTCGTATAAAAATTTCCGACGGTTTTTATTAGCACTTAAACGAAGTTGACGATAATAGGCTTGGCTATCGGTATTGGCCTTTTTATTGGCGGTAACCACATGAAAGCCCGCTTCTAAAAAATCCACATACTGACGCGAAATGGCTTCTGAAGCCGTGCAATCCACAATCACAGGGTTAATACGATGACGCTGTTGGATCAGATTCGACAGTGCTGACAATGAAAAACTTTGCTGGCTCTGAGTCAATTGATCTTGCCAGTTGTTCAAATCAACGCCGTCCGCATCCAATAGCATCTTGTCACGGCTTGCAATCCCAATTACACGAATGACGGTTCCCTGCTGTGTCAATACCGATTGCTGACGTGCGATTTGTTGCAGTAGTTCACCGCCAACACCACCACGCCCCAGTACGAATACATCTAAAAATTGCTGGCTGTTAAAAAGGTTTTGATGACAGGCTCTTATCGCCTCTTTCGCTTTATCTTGTGAGACGACGGCTGAAATCGAACGCTCTGATGAACCTTGTGCAATCGCGACAATATTAATGTTGGCTTCAGCCAGTGAGTGGAACATACGTGCGGCTACGCCTTTAGCGGTTCGCATGCCATCGCCGACAACAGACACAATCGCAAGATCAGACTGATAATCAATAGTCTCCAATAAGTGATTGGCCAATTCCAATTCAAATTCCTGATTCAGCAATCGGTTCGCGGCATTCAAATCATCACTGGAAATACAAAAGCTGATGCTGTATTCCGATGAAGATTGGGTGATCAGCACAATGGAAATCCCACCACGAGAAAGGGTGGAAAATACACGGGACGCCATGCCAACCATGCCTTTCATTCCCGGGCCAGAGACATTCACCATGGTTAAATTGGCTAAACTTGAAATCCCTTTTATCGCTTGCTCATCACAACTTTCAGGGCCAACAAGCGTGCCTTCAGCCTGAGGATTAAAGGTGTTTTTGATCAAGCAAGGGATATGATATTGAGCGATCGGAGAGATGGTTTTTGGATGTAACACCGCGGCACCAAAGTAAGATAATTCCATGGCTTCAGCGTAAGACAAGCGCTTAAGCAATTGAGCATCCGGTACCACTCGTGGGTCACAATTATAGACGCCATCGACATCTGTCCAGATCTCACAACATTTAGCATCGACACAAGCTGCCAAAACGGCCGCTGAATAATCAGAGCCATTGCGTCCTAAAACAACGGTTTCCCCTTGGGCGTTAGCCGCGGTAAATCCGGGGAGTAACGAAATCGCACTCAAGTCTAGTGGTGATTGCGCCATTTTTAATTTTGAGGCTTCAATATCCACCATGGCTTCACAATAACATCCTTCAGCCAATAGATATTGCTTAGGTTCAAGTACCACTGCCGACATCTCACCACTTTGCAATAACGCTTGCATTATTGCTACCGACAAGGCCTCACCTTGGCTGACCATCTGTGCATAAATATTATTCGGGCACTGCCCCAACAACACGATGCCTTTGTGCAAACGCCCCAGTTGCTCAAGCCTTTCTTCTAATTGCTGCGTGAGCATGGCCACATCGAATCCAGCACGTTTTTCGGCTAAACCTTCTAACAGACGAGTGAAAATAATCTGCACATGAGCAAGATGTTCAGCGCCCTGTTGCACTGAGGCAGTGGCTTGAGTCAGTGCCACTAAATGATTGGTCACTTGAGCAGGGGCAGATAACACCACGGCTACCGCACTTTGCTGGAAAGTATTTTCAATAATGGCTCCGACTCGATAAAAGCAATCAGGATCAGCCAATGATGAGCCACCGAATTTAACTATACGCATTGTTGTTTCCTACCGTCTGTCTATTCCTTTGGAATAGTCCTTTATACTCATGCTGCTTGAAAATGCAGATATAAAAAAACCCGTACCTTGGATGGTGACGGGTTTCGATGTTTGCTTCTGTGTTATGCAGCCAAATCTAACCCGCTCCGCTTGTTGTGCGGGTGGTAATAATCATGGTTGTGGTAATGGCATTATGTTTCACAGTGTTCAAACTCTTGTTTTGTTGGTTAAGGCATTCAATATGCGGGCTTTTTCACCGCTTATTTATTAGTACGCATTTAGGTTTCTAAAGTCAATAACAAAATGAATTATTATTCAACTCAGCCGCAAGTTTCATCACGTTGTAACATTAACCTTTTGATGTAATAAGTAAGGTTCGAATAAACATGGGATATCTCTGTAATGCCTGTGTTACCCTCTTTGCATCGATTGATTGAATAAACTTATCACATGTATCGTTTACTATGTTCCCTATTGGTAGGGCTCCCAATTGCTACTCTTGCTACCCCACTTCCTCAATTACCTGAAGCCGTAACCAATAATGCTGTGGCTCAGGTTTCCGATGGCAAAAACAGCTACTTATTGAGTTTTATGGGATTGGCTAAAGGCAAGGATTATCAAGACGTTCACGCCAAAGCGTGGGGACTCAAACTTGATGGACAATCTAAATGGCAATCGCTTCCAGATGTGCCGCATATTGAAGCATTAGCAGGACGCCTTGCCGCAACCGCTGTCGGAATTAAAGATAAAGCCTATATTTTTGGCGGTTACACTGTCAGTAAAGATCATAGCGAAATCAGCACTCGTGATAATTATCAGTTTGACATAAATACTCGTCGCTATACCCGTATTGCTGATATGCCTGTTGCCGTCGATGACACCTCTGGGTTTACCTATCAAGACCGTTATATCTATTTGTTCAGCGGCTGGCATCAAACGGCTAATGTCAATTTAGTACAAGTCTATGATATCAAGAGCGATTCTTGGGCTCAGGCCACCCCTCTACCTATCCCTGCAACCTTTGGTCAAGCAGTCGGCATGGTAAATGGCAAGATAGTGTTGTGTGACGGCGTTAAAATCCAAACATTTACAGATAAGAAACGCACCTTTGCTCCATCGCCTGAGTGTGTTTATGGGCAAATTGACGTTAAAGATCACTTAACCATACATTGGCAGAATCTGCCTCATTTTAAACTCCCTCATCACCCGCAACCAACGGCCTTGTATCGCATGGCAGCAAGAGGTGTCGCACAGTCAGGTAAGCAAGGACAAATCGTCTTCATTGGCGGCAGTGACAATCCTTATAACTACAACGGCATTGGTTACAACAGCAAGCCTAGCGAACCGTCACAATGGATGCTGCGTTTTGACTTAGCCAAACACCAATGGCTTGATCCTATCAGGCTAAAACAGCCCAGTATGGATCATCGTGGGTTATTACTTTACAAGCAAAACCTTATTCGTATCGGTGGCATGACAGCTGATCAGCAAGTGACCAATCAAGTCTTTATCGACCCGCTCTATTAACTTAGGTATAAATCGGTTTAGCCGTGTCAAAACCACAAGGAAAACCTATGAAACTGGAAATGATCTGCACAGGTGAAGAAGTGTTAGCTGGTCAAATTATCGATACTAACGCCGCTTGGGTCGCCAATGAGCTAATGGATCAAGGCATTGAAATGCAACAGCGGATCACGGTAGGAGACCGACTAGAAGATTTATCTTCCACCTTTATCGAACGCAGTCATCATGCCGATGTCATTATCGTCAATGGTGGTTTAGGTCCAACAAGTGATGATTTATCGGCTGAGGCGATGGCTCAAGCCAAAGGTGAAAGTCTGATTGAAAATACTGAGTGGCGACAACGCTTAGAAGCGTGGTTTAGTAAAAATAATCGCCCTATGCCTGCTAATAATTTAAAACAAGCCATGCTGCCAGAAAGTGCCATAATGGTGGATAACCCCGTCGGTACTGCTTGTGGATTCAGAGTGAAGCTCAATCGTGCATGGCTGTTTTTCACACCTGGCGTGCCTTCTGAACTAAAAGTTATGGTCAAAGACCAGTTACTGCCGTTTATCGAACAAGAATTTGGTAATTCTGAGCCTACTAAAGTCACCAAAATGCTCACCATTGGTGCCGGAGAATCTTGGCTTGCGGAGCAAATTCAAAATATTGAGTTACCTGAAGGCATTAGCTTAGGTTATCGCTCATCGGCACCTTACATTGAAATTAAGGTATTCGCTCGTGGCAAAACCGCTATAAATCAACTCGATAAAGTATGCGAGCAAATTAAGCTTTGTTTAACAGATCTGATTGTTACTACCAATATTCCTAACTTACCTCAAGCGATTCATCAACAATTGACACAGAAACATAAAACCTTGGCAGTGGCGGAGTCTTGCACAGGTGGAATGATTGCCGAGCAGCTCATCGCGCTCGCTGGCAGCTCACAATACTTGCAACATGCCGTAGTGAGTTACAGCAACGAAGCGAAGCAAAAATTATTGAATGTCAAAACCGAAACCCTTGAGCAATTCGGGGCAGTTTCTCGCCAAACAGCTGAAGAAATGGCAGTTGGCGCTCGACAAGTACTCGATTCAGATTTTGCTCTTGCCACCAGCGGCATTGCAGGCCCGGACGGCGGCAGCGATGAAAAGCCAGTAGGAACCGTAGCGATTGCGTTGGCATACAAAGGCGGTGTCGACAGTCAATTATTGCAATTTCCTAAGCGATCACGCACCGTAATTAGACAATTAGCCAGTGCTGTTGCTTACGATATGCTCCGCCGAAAATTAGAAAATCAGTCGGTTATTGTTAACTATCCTTCATACATTAACAGAAACTAATCTCAGGTCTATTAGTCGAAATCTATACTTAAGTTACGATATCAATGCGATGGAATGACTAATATGATTTCGACCGTTTACCGTAAAGCCCCTACCAGTCACATGCTTTCAGCTAAGCAAGTGCAGGCTTATATTACTGGTAGCGCGGCAAGTCATCAGCCCATCAAGCTCACTTTTTTAGGGACACCTTGGGATTGCTTAAAAGACAACGTCGTTAATCACGGAAAAAAACAACGCTTTCTTACTCAATTTCACACAAGTTTCACTGAAGCTGTAACAAAATATTATAAAGACATCTTTAGTAAAACCTATGCTATGGCAAGGCCACTTACTCGTAGTCAATCTTTACGCCAACTCACCCCCGATGAGCAAGTCAGTCTACCCATTGTGAGTTTTGACGAAGAGATAGGTAAAGACGTCGTTCTTGAAGACAGTATTTTTATCAGTGAAGCTGAAAAACAAGCGCTCGATCAAATTGAAACTGAACCATTAGCGTCAGGCAAGCTTCAATCCTCAAAACCAAGGCCGATCACTCGCAGCCAATCTTTACGTCAACTCAACGCTGATGAGTACGTTAGTTTACCTGTGCTTGGCGTTGACAAAGGCTCAGGCCACCCCGTTCTTGTTGAAGACAGTGTTTTTATCAGTCACGCTGAAAAAGAAGATCTCAAAAAACTAGAGTCTGAACAATTAGCATCAGAGTATGTGAAACCTGAAGAAAGCTATACCTCTGCAACTCAACAACTGTTAGTAAGATTTACCTTACTCGTTCAACACATACCCGAATGTGAGCGCAAGGCCTATAGTTTGAAGCTGGAATACACCGATCGCGATCCTGTAGAAACCTATACTTTAAGCTTATGTCGTGACGGTAAACCATTTCATAACGTAAAAGTACCGAAATATAACAGTAAAGAAGCGTTGAGCCGAGATTATTGTAGCGTAGTGTTCGAAATCACTCGGATGAAATTTGAGCTAGTACTCACAGAACAGCCTTTATTATCACCTGAAAAATACTTGAAAGATAGGTGTAGTAAAGTCGAACAGAGTGCCTCTGGCCGTGAAAATTTAAATTGTTTAGGTATTTCTCCTTTCAAACAAACGGTGATAATACGCAGTATTAGACCTGACGGCAATGACTGGATATTAAATGTTGAATTTGCCAATCGTCAGAAGGCAGAACTGACTCTTTCGCATGAAGAATATCTGAGCTTAAAAGCAGAGCTAAAACCAAAAAGTGAATACCCATCATTGGAATACTTATTCAAAGTACACCTAAAAACATTCAATGAACACAAGTTCAATAGTTTTTACCTACCAATCATTGAGAATTTAGGCTCAATGCTAAATGTAAGTCCAGATAGAAAAGACCTTGCGCCATTTTTTACTCCCTATTTGGAAGTATTTGACCCTATTTACGTAGGTGACATCCCACTGTCGACTTACATAAGAGGTCCCAGATTTACCCCACTAAAAACCAGCTGGGATTAAATTTCCAGCTGGCTTCTATCACGCTTACCCAGTATTACGCATCCCAGCAGCAACCCCTGCAATGGTTAACATTAATGCTAACTCTTGCTCTTTATCCATTTCAGGCGCTTTACGAGTACGTGCTAAAAGCTCTACCTGTAAAGCATGCAACGGGTCGAGATAAGGGTTTCGCAAATTAATCGATTCACGACTCCAAGGCGTACTGGCCATTAAGGTATCAGACTCTATGAGGTGTAATAAGGTCTCTTTACCTGAATGTAACTTATCACTTAACCGATGACCGAACCCATGTAATTGCTCGGGCACCAAGCCCTTCTCATAATATTTAGCGATGCTGGTTTCGGATTTTGCATACACCATTTCCAGCATGGAGAGTCTCGAATCAAAGTATGGCCATTGCTTCACCATCGTTCGAAGCGTATCGGTATAGCCCTGTTTTACCACTTCTTTGATGGCATCGCCTGCACCTAACCAAGCAGGTAAATTTAAGCGATTTTGTGACCACGCAAATGACCAGGGGATCGCCCTTAAGCTTTCAATGCCACCATCTTGACGACGTTTCGCAGGACGACTGCCTAGAGGCAGTTTCCCAAGTTCAACTTCAGGCGTGGCATAACGGAAATATTCCACAAACTGAGGATCATGACGAACCACATTACGATAGGCATGCAGTGATGTTTCCGACATCAACGTCATGACCTCTCGCCATTCAGGTTGAGGCTCTGGAGGCGGTAAAATAGAGGCTTCTAAAACAGCTGAGGTATACAAAGCCAAACTCTTACAGGCCATCTTAGGCAAACCAAACTTAAAGCGGATCATCTCCCCTTGTTCGGTGACTCGAATGCGGCCATCAACAGAACCCGGTGGTTGAGATAAAATCGCTTGGTGAGCAGGGCCTCCACCTCGACCAATGGTACCGCCACGACCGTGGAATAACGTCAGTTTAATATCCCACTGTTTGCACACTTTAACTAATTGCTCTTGGGCTTCATATTGGGCCCAAGACGCCGCTATCACCCCTGCATCTTTCGAAGAATCTGAATAGCCAATCATCACTTCTTGCGAGCCATTGATGTGTTCGCGATACCAATCGACTTGTAATAATTGATTGATACTGTCAGAGGCATGATTTAAGTCATCAAGCGTTTCAAACAGTGGTACGACAGGCATCGCCCATTGGCAACCCGCTTCTTTCAGTAATAAAATCACCGCCAGTACGTCTGACGGTTCTCGCGCCATGGAAATCACATACGATCCCATTGCTTGCTGTGATTGCTGAGCCACAACACGGGTTGTATCCAATACTTCCTGCACATTGGCTGATGGTTTCCAGTGCTGCGGGATCAGCGGTCGTTTGTTTTGCAGCTCGGCTAATAAAAAGGCTTGTTTTTGTTCTTCTGTCCAGCTGTTGTAATCCCCAAGATCGAGATAACTGAGCAGTTCTTGGAAAACTTCAGCATGACGACCAGAATCTTGGCGAATGTCGAGCTTGAGTAAATACACGCCAAAACACGACAAGCGACGCAGCGTATCCAGTAACTTACCATTGGCGATCAATGTCATACCCTTTTCAACCAAACTGTCGTACATCATGGTCAAAGGCGCGGCGAGATCTCGAGTGTGCCAAATCAGTTTCTTAATCGGTAATTCGGCTTCTTTGTCTTCTAATTTGATATCTAGAGCTTTAATGGTGCGCTTCAAGCGCTTACGAAGTTGCCTTAGCATGGTTCGATAAGGCACGCTGTCTGTGCCTACCGCTTCAATGAGGGTGTCATTGGCTTCATCCATAGAGAGCTCTGAAACCAGCTCATCAAGATCATTTAAATAAAGTAATGCTGCCCGTTGACGGTTGCGATACAAGACTTCTTGCGTCACTTCAGCCGTCACAAAGGGGTTACCATCTCGGTCCCCTCCCATCCACGATGAAAATTTAAGCGGCATGATGGTCTTGGGAAGTTGACGATTGAAATGCTTTTGAAATTGCCCATTTAACTGACGCATAAAGTCTGGCACCGCTTGCCACAACGAGACTTCCATAGTGGATAAGCCCCACGTGGCTTCATCCACTGGCGTTGGTCGCTGCTGACGAATTTCATTAGTGTGCCAAATCTGGCTTACAAGCTCTCTTAACCGTTGACTGTATTTTTGGTGCTCATCCTCATCTAGGCGATCACTATCTAATACAGATAAACAATGGATGATAGAATTGTATTTTTTAATCAGGGTTCGACGGGAAATTTCTGTAGGGTGAGCAGTAAGAACAATATCAATGGACGTTTCATTTAGGCAATTGAGGATTTGCCTTTCAGCATCAGGTTGCGATTTTAACCGTTCAAATAAATCATCAATCGGCTGAGGCGCACAAACTTTTTCATCACAATCGTGACTGATGGTATGAAATTGTTCAGCAATGTTGGCCAAGTTAAGAAACTGGTTAAATGCCTTTACAAAAGGAACGAGTTCTTCATCAGGGAGTTCAGATAAGATGGCCAGCATTTTACTGCGAGCGGTTTCATCACCATTGCGAGAATCTTTTGCCAATACTCGGATTTGCTCAACTTTCTCTAGAAAGCCTGTCCCCAGATGGTTCGACATTGTCTCACCTAAAATCTGTCCAAGCAGGTTTACATTAGCACGCAATGGCGCATAACTATCTACAGATAACACTCCCATACTGACTTCCTTTTTACTAAGACTTGTCAGTTACCTTACCCTATCCATTCATAGAATCGAAGTGTTTTTCCAGCTTGATCTTAGAGGTTAAACCATCTGTGACAGGGGGCTCAATCTCAATTAACTGATAGTCGTTATTGATCAACATACAGAGCATGCCTTTAAATTGATTCATGGTTTTCACTTTCAGTACCTTGTAACCTTTTGTTTGCACCCACTGCTCTTGTGCTCGTAATAATTGCTGAGCAACCCCAAGGTTACGGTAATCTTTTGCCACGCCACCGAGCCAACTGTAGAACTGTTCATTAGACAAGGCATAACCAATTTTGAATCCAGCAGGCTCACCTTCAATATAAGTAATTGATATTAAATACGATTTACCCTGCAATCGTTGCTGAATATTTTCGGCCGTTACACCGCGGTCTAGCTCAGAAATTTGCTGGCTGATCTCAATGATATCTTCTAGTAGCTCAGGAGTAAGTTGCTCAGTTTGAGTTTGAGTAATTTGGTACATAAGTTTCCAATATTAACTGGTCAGTCCACTTAGGTTAGCAAATAATCGATCAAAAACAAAAAGTAGAGGAAATTTATGTGCACACACTCTTAAAATCTTACCGCTTGATTTCAATCAGTATTATTTGCAAGTGCACGATATTGTTCGGCAAGAAATAAATTCAAAGGCCATGACATGTTTATTTTAAAATCACCCCTGATGATTAAAACCTCACCATCTGTTGTCATTTGCTGAATTTACATTCACATTTTGTATATTTTTTTCAATATACCTTTAGGCGTTTATGCTACTATTCAGGGCCTTCAAGGAATGTAATCGAAATCTGAACAGTTGTAGGATGTTTTCATGTCAGGCTCCCTTTCCCCTAATAATTTACTCAAACTTCCAATAAGCCGACTTCAACAAGGTATGTTCATTGAGCGATTACATCACCATGATACCGCTTTAAATATCAGTAACGCTGGTCAAATTCGAGATCTCAGTATCATCGAAAAATTTCGAAAACATAAAATCAAATTTGTGTGGGTCAATGCTGAACGTTCTGATCCTGCCTGCGGCCTTTTACCAAACGCTCTGTCTAAAACTGAAACATCAACTGACATTAAAGCCAAATCTGATCAGCTAGAGTACAAGTCACGTAACGCCAAACAACGACAACTACTTCGAGCCCAACACCACACTAAAACCAAAGCCTTATTAGGTGAAGCCAAAGGCTTAGTTCGTAAAGTCTTAGCTGAGACCTTTGAAGGTAAAGCCATTGAACTTACTGAATTTGAAGTCATGGCGGATAAAATGATCCATACCGCACTGACCGATATTGACGCATTCAAGTGTGTTGCCGCTTTGCGAACCAAAGACGCCTATTTGCTAGAACATTCAATTAATGTGGCTTTCTTGCTGGTCACCTTTGGAAATTTTATGAAGCTTCCTGCCAATACCATCAAAGAAATGGTTGTCGGAGGACTACTGCATGATATTGGCAAAATTTATGTGGACGATGCGGTATTAAATAAACCGGGAAAACTAAGCCCTGAAGAATACGACATTATTAAACAGCATCAATATCACGCCATCGACATCATTGACACTACGCCAGGATTATCTCAAATAAGCAAAGACGTGTGCTTAATGCACCACGAAAAGCTCGACGGCAATGGCTATCCCAAAGGACTCAAAGGTGACGAAATACCACTCCATGGACGCATGAGTTGTATTGCCGATATTTATGATGCGCTTACTGCAACTCGTTGCTATAAAGAAGCCATGAGCCCTGCTGCCGCTTTCAAGATTTTATTAAAACTCACCCCGTTCCACCTTGATAAAGATCTGGTGTATCAATTTATCCGTTGTATTGGCGTATATCCTACAGGCTCATTGGTGGAACTGTCGGACGGTCGTGTCGGCATTGTGTGGGACTCTCAAGATAGAGACACACTGCATCCTGTGGTTAAGTGTTTTTATTCGACCGAACACAAACGCTATGTCGAGGTCGAATACATAGACTTACTTGAGCAAGACGACCTTCACATTGAGCGTGGTGTCTCACCAAGCTCACTAAACGTCGATCCAAATCCATTTTATTAGGTTAGTTAGGTAATGAAATCGTTACCCGTAACCCGTGTGGCTGAATATTTTCAGCTGTGATATGACCTTGATGTGCGGCAATCGCCGCTTGGCTGATCGCCAGTCCCAACCCACAACCACCAGAGTTGCGATCCCTTGCACTATCAGGGCGATAAAAAGGCTTAAAAATATTCTCTAATTCCGATTGTTCAATACCACAGCCATCATCCTCAATAATCAACAATAGCGTGTCTTCATCTTGTGTTGAACAAATACTGATGGCCGTTTCAGCATAACGAAGTGCATTTCGTAAAATGTTTTCAACAGCGCGACAGAGTAAGGTAGCCTCCACTTCAATATTGAGCTCAGAGTCAATCTCCACGGTAAATTGTTTTTGCTGTTGCTCTGCTTCAAACTCGACGTCGGAAATCACCTGCTCTAAACAATGGCCCAATGATAAACGCTGCTTTTGATGCATCGTCTGGTTACTGACGCGAGATAAGGTTAACAGCTCTTGGATCAAGGCTTCAAGTTGCTCTGCTTCATAGCCAATACGCTCGGTTTCTTTGGTTTGCTGCCCTTTTTTATGGGCAACAGCCAAGGCTAATTGCAATCGAGTGAGCGGGGTACGAAGCTCATGGGACACATCACCAATCAAGCGTTGCTGCTGATTCACCATCTGCTCAATGGCATTCGCCATACTGTTAAAAGCACGAGCTAACTGCCCAATTTCGTCACTACGATTTAACGTAGCGCTGTCCACTCGACTACTCAGCTCTCCTTTTGCAAGGTTATCCGCACTGCGTTTTAGCTGTTTGAGAGGACGACCTAAATGCCAAGCCAGCACACTACACAATAGTCCTGAGAGTAGAATAGCAAGCGATAAAGTTAGCAACTTATATTCGGTAAACCAAAAAAACCAAGGTCGTGGATGGCGGTTTTCCATACTGCCATAGAGTGAATAGGTTTTATCTTGCACCTTAAATTGATAAGGGCCAAAAAAGATCCGCTCTCGAAATTGATGGCGGATCGGTTTTTGGGCATCATCGGCCATTAAGATAAAGCGCCGTAAATCTTTGGAAAAGTGACGCCGATTGAGTATGCGTCCTTCCTCGTTGGCGATGAACAACACAAATCGTGGATTGAAGCGCTTCAGTTTAGATATACGTCGAAGGTTTTCAGGCTTAAGTAAGCTAGGGTTGTTCTGTAGCCTTTTACCCGCTTTCACCAAGATTTTTTGAAGGTTCGTGGGTAGCGGTGCTTGATCGTGTTTTTTTTGAATTAATGGTAATAAAGCGACAGCTCCCAATGTTAACGAGCTGCACAGCCAAAAACCGACCAATAGCTTGATGAAAATTCGATTTGCCACGTTCGTTCTCGCTCCTTAAGCCAACCAAATGTACCCTTTGCCACGCACCGTTTTGATCCTAGGTCGACCATCTTCACGCTCAGGCAACTTTTTTCGTAGATTGGATAAGTGCATATCTAAACTGCGATCAAACGGCATTAAACGCTTACCTAACACCTGAAGATTCAAGGTTTCTTTACTGATCATTTCACCACAATGTTCTATGAGTGCCTGCAACAGTGCAAATTCGCAATCGGTTAATGGCAGAACTTGTTGCTGACAACGCGCTTCTTGTCGTGAGGTATCAATACTAATGTCATCATGGTGCTGCTCCATAACCTGAGTCGTATTACCTATCCGGCGTAAAATAGCCCGAACTCGCGCCACCAGCTCACGATCATTAAATGGCTTAGGCAGGTAGTCGTCTGCGCCCATCTCAAGCCCGACAACGCGGTCAATTTCATCGCCCCTTGCCGTCAACATTAATACAGGCGTTTGTTTTTGCTCCCTTAATTGACGCAACACCTCAAAACCGTTGAGCTTAGGCAGCATCACATCTAATAAGATCAGATCGAATTCATCGGCTAAGGCGTAATTCAGCCCTTGGGCACCATCATGGGCTAGAGTGAGCTCAAAGCCTTCCAGCTCAAGTAGCTGTCCTAATAACTCTGCCAAACCCTGATCGTCATCTACCAATAAAAGTCGTGCCATTAACTCTGCTCACTCAATTCTATTTTCGCTAATAATAGCAATATCTTATCAATTACCTTACTCATCTTTACTTAGCTTTACGTTTTACATATTCAAACTTACATTGCAATCCTTACACTTGCTAGCAACCCAGTTGATTTTCCCCAACGTAAGGAAGGTTGTTATGACTATTTCTACCCCTAAAAAACTGCTTGCCGCAGCCATGTTAACCTGCTCAGTACTGGCCCCTGTAGCCGTTTATGCAAAACCTGACACGGGTGCAAAATGCATGCAACAAGTGCAAAAGCGCAGTTTTCATAGAGTCATGAAGTTCTATCGTAAGCTTGACTTAACCGATACTCAAAAGCAGCAAGTAAGAGATATTTATAAAGCTTACAGACAAGAGCAAAAATCACTCAGACCAACTAAGGAAGACCGTCAAGCATTTGGTGATCAAGTCAAAGCATTGGTGCAAGCCCCAGACTTTGATCCACAAGCAGCAACAAACCTTGTTGATCAACGTAGCCAACTCCGTCAGCAACAAGCCGTTGCCAACATAAAGCTACGTCACGATTTGTATCAAGTACTAACGCCTGAGCAACAAGCGAAAGCAGAGGAATTGAGAGCCGCGAAAAAAGCGCGTTCAGATCAATAAACTCAGCTTAATACTACCATTTCTCCTTTTAGTGCCTGAATTTTCAGGCACGCCCTCTTTTTCCCCACTTTATTGTCGCCTATAATTTTAACATTCTGATTATTGGTCACTAAACCATGACTCAACAAACCGATTACGTCTTTTGGGTTAAATTCGCTAGCCGTGCTTCAGTACTGGTCGCGCTCACGCTTATCTGCGCTAAACTTCTTGCTTGGCTTTATTCTGGCTCTGCCAGTATGTTGGCCTCATTAGCCGATTCAACCTCTGATCTCGCCGCCTCTTTAGTCAACTTTTTTGCTTTGCGTATCGCCATTGCGCCAGCAGATGATGATCACCGCTTTGGTCATGGTAAAGCTGAGTCGTTAGCGGCGCTTGCTCAGTCAGCTTTTATTACCGGTACGGCATTGGTGCTGGTTTTTTATGGTGGAGAGCGCCTACTTGAACAAACTTCTGTAGAGCGTACCAATTTGGGAATAGGCGTCAGTGCATTTGCGATAGTGTTAACCTTTGGATTGGTTTTATTGCAGCGTGTGGCGCATGCCAGAACCCAAAGTCGTGTCATTGCCGCAGATGCGCTGCATTACAAAAGTGATTTGTTGCTTAATCTTTCTGTGCTTATCGCCTTGGTATTGTCGCAGTACGGTCTATGGTGGAGCGATGGTGTGTTTGCCATTTTGATTGCACTATATTTAGGTTGGCAAAGCTTACAATTGGGTAAAAATGCCATTAACGAACTGATGGATAAAGAACTCAGTGAAACCGTGCAACAACAGATTTTTGATATCGCAGTATCGCACCCTCAAACCCAAGGCGTGCATGATATTCGCACCCGCCAGTCTGGTCGCATGGTATTTGTTCAATTACATTTAGATTTAAATGCGGAGCTTTCTCTGTTCCAAGCCCATGAAATTGCGGACACCATCGAGAAGCAAATCATGCAGTTATTCGAACACTCAGAGGTCATTATTCATCAAGATCCGGTAAACAGCGACGGAACCCATACATAAATTTAAACCTAGAAAGTGCTCTTAAGGCTTGGTGCTTAATCCACACTTTGTTGTTATGTTAGGCAAGAAACCATTTGAAAAATGAGGTATCAATGACAGAAATTGGCGTATTACCCAACATTCGAGCAGCGCAAGCCTTAGCCGATTATCTCAAAGGTCAAGGTATCGCTTGTGAATTAGCCCCATCAGGCGAAGGGATCATTCTCACTATTATCGAAGACAGCCAAGTCGAAACGGCGGAACACATTCTCGACCATTTTCTGAGTCATCCTAATGATCCGCGATATTTACAGGCCTCATGGGATCATGGTGATACCCGTAATCGAATCAACTACGGCAGCTCAACGCAAGGGATCATTCAGCAATTTTTGCATAATAGTGGCCCACTCACGCTCATCGTTTTTGGTGTTTGTATCGCAATTTTTGCGTTAATGAATTTCGGATATGCTAATCAAATTTTCAATCAACTCTCTTACTTTGGTGCCATTGGCAGTGTTGGAAGTGAAACGGGTGAATGGTGGCGATTTTTCACTCCAAGTCTGTTGCACTTTTCTCTGATGCACATCAGCTTCAACCTACTCTGGTGGTGGTACTTTGGCGGCAAAATTGAAAAAAGAGTTGGTGTAGTCACCCTAGTCACTTTGTTATTAGTTGCAGGCACCTTACCCAACTTACTGCAAGCACACTTTACTGGTCCTAATTTCGGCGGTTTGTCCGGTGTCGTCTATGCCTTAATTGGTTACGTGTGGGTAATGCAACAACGCTGCCCCCAAAAAGGCTTAGCCATGCCACCAGCACTAATGATCATCTCTGTCTTGTGGATGGTATTGGGTTTTGCAGGGATCTTTCCCACAGCAACCGCCAATAGTGCGCATCTTGGAGGCTTGTTGATCGGGTTAGCACAAGGTTTCATTGACAGCAGACGTTTTCAATAATCTTTTCCCAAGCTGGCTTTACGCCAGCTCAATCACTTTAGCCACCATTTTATGGATACCGCTATAGGCTTCAGAAACGGAAGTAGCTAGCATGTAAGCAGGCGTACTCACTACCTTATTGGCTTCATCGACCACGATACTGTGGACATCAGCTTGTTGATGTACCCCTCCCATTTGAGTAAAGGCCGCTGCGGTATCCAAATCGGTACCTATTGTGCCTGTTGCTCCTTGACCAAACAGAGCCGGAATCATCATAGGCGCAATACACATTAATCCAATAGGCTTGTTGGCTTGTTTAAAGTTGTCCACAGTCATAACTACGTCTTGATTGATCTGACACTCAGTGCCTTTTACGGCAAAGTCACACAAGTTTTTCGCCGCGCCAAATCCCCCCGGAATAACCAGAGCATCAAACTCATTCACGTTCAGTGTTGATAGCGCTTTAATTTCCCCACGTGCAATACGGGCTGACTCCACCAGTACATTTCTCGTTTCACCTTCCACTACTTCGCCAGTAGCGTGATTAATGACATGCAGTTGCTCCATGTCTGGTGCAAAACATTGATAACGTCCTCCCTGTTGCTCAATGGACAATAACGTCAATACGGATTCGTGGATTTCAGCGCCATCAAAAACGCCACAACCACTTAAAATAACGGCTACCTGTTTCATTGTTGATTCCTACTCCAAAAATATTGTGAAAAATTGGTTAAATTTTAATTGATATGTACAAAAAACCTGCTAACTTAGATAAGGTTACACGCACTTAGGGATAAGATACATCAACACGGATCGATCTGCATGATCAGAATTAAATCCACAAATAACGATGAATTTTCAATCGTTTACCCCTCCCAAGAAGTTAAGATGCAAAACCATTAAAAACAATAGGTTAGCAAACAACATTGTTTTAGATCTATGATCGTATCACAGGATCAACTCACATAACTCACAGACTTATCCACAGGCTGTGAATTTTTGTCATGGCTGAAATTACTTGGATATGGCATGCTATCAACCAAGATCACTCATCAACTAATAATGCTTCGTCAATTATGCCAACAATCAAAGAAAATCCACTTGTTCTCGTCGACGGTTCTTCGTACTTATACCGTGCCTATTATGCTCCACCTCACCTAACGAATTCCAAAGGTGAAGCGACGGGTGCAGTTTATGGCGTAGTAAACATGTTGCGCAGCTTATTAAAGCAGTATTCCCCAAGTCATATCGCGGTCGTTTTTGATGCAAAGGGCAAGACATTTCGCAATGATATGTATGCCGATTATAAAGCTCATCGTCCTCCTATGCCGGATGATTTACGCAGCCAAATTGAACCACTCCATCGCATTATTAAGGCTTTGGGGTTACCGCTGATCTCCATTCCCGGCGTCGAAGCCGATGATGTTATTGGTACCATCGCAGTAGAAGCAAGCAGAGACGGTCGCAATGTGCTGATCAGTACAGGCGATAAAGATATGGCGCAATTGGTGGATGAAAACGTCACTCTGATCAATACCATGACAGATACCATCATGGGACCAGATGAAGTCACCACTAAATTTGGCGTTGGCCCAGAACTGATTATCGACTTATTAGCCTTAATGGGCGATAAAGCCGATAACATTCCGGGGCTTCCGGGTGTGGGTGAGAAAACGGCGCTCGCCATGCTGACTGGAGTGGGTGGCGTTGATAAGCTACTGGCAGAGCCTGAGAGCGTAATAGAGGTCGGTTTCCGTGGCAGTAAAACCATGCCGAAAAAAATTCGTGAAAACGCCGATGACCTCAAACTGTCTTATGAATTGGCTACCATTAAAACCGATGTTGAATTAGAGCAAACTTGGCAAGAATTACAGTGTCAACCAGCCAATAAAGATGAACTGATCAAATGCTATGGCGAGATGGAATTTAAACGTTGGCTAGCAGAACTGCTCGATTCCAACACCAATGTCGCTACTGCAACAGCTGATGTGGAAGATGAAGCCACACCAGAAGCCATTGATGCCGAATACGAAACCATTCTCACTGACGACCAGTTAGCCACTTGGCTAGATACCCTTGGCAATGCAGAACTAATTTGTATTGATACCGAAACCACCAGTCTTAACTATATGGATGCAGAGCTGGTTGGCTTATCCTTTTCCGTTGAAGCAGGCAAAGCAGCATACTTACCACTGGCACACGACTATTTAGATGCACCGCAGCAATTAGATAAAACTACCACACTTACTAAACTGAAACCGATTCTAGAAAACCCAGCCATTGCCAAAGTGGGGCAAAACCTAAAATACGATATCGCCATACTTGCCAATGTAGGTATTACGCTTAAAGGCATAGAATTCGATACCATGTTGGAGTCTTACGTATTTAACTCGGTCGCTTCTCGTCACGACATGGACGGCATGGCACTTAAATACCTTGGACATAAAGCCATTAGCTTTGAAGAGGTGGCTGGTAAAGGGGCTAAACAGCTGACCTTTAATCAAATTGATTTAGACACCGCCGCACCTTATGCCGCTGAAGATGCCGATATTACGCTGCGTTTACATCAGCATTTATGGTCACGCATAGAAAAAGTGCCATCGCTAGCCAGTGTGTTTAAAGACATTGAGCTGCCCGTATTGTCGATACTGTCAAAAATGGAGCGTAACGGTGTTCTGATTGATAGCATGCTGCTATCACAGCACAGTCAGGAGCTGGCGCAAACCATCTCTGATCTGGAGCAAAAAGCTTATGACATTGCTGGTGAGAAATTTAATTTAGGCTCGCCAAAACAACTTGCGGCGATTTTCTTTGAAAAGCTCAACTATCCGATCATCAAAAAGACACCAAAAGGTGCGCCTTCAACGGCAGAAGAAGTATTAGTCGAGCTGGCGCTAGATTATCCACTGCCAAAAATCATTCTAGAGCACCGCAGCTTGTCAAAGCTGAAAAGCACTTATACCGACAAACTGCCACTAATGGTCAATGGCCGAACGGGTCGAGTACACACCAGCTATCATCAAGCCAATGCGGCAACAGGTCGATTGTCTTCTAGCGATCCGAATCTGCAAAACATTCCGATCCGCAGCGAAGAAGGTCGTCGTATCCGCCAAGCTTTTATTGCACCAGAAGGTAAAAAAGTCTTAGCCGCCGATTACTCACAAATTGAGTTGCGGATCATGGCGCATTTATCACAAGATAAAGGTCTCCTAACTGCCTTTACTGAAGGTAAAGACATTCACAGTGCTACCGCGGCAGAAGTCTTCAGTGTTGATTTTACTGATGTGACTTCCGAGCAACGTCGCCGTGCTAAAGCCGTCAACTTTGGTTTAATTTATGGCATGTCAGCCTTTGGATTAGCAAAGCAACTCGATATTCCACGTGCTGAAGCGCAGTCTTATATCGATACCTATTTTGCTCGCTATCCAGGTGTTAAAAAATACATGGAAGACACGAGAGCAGTTGCATCAGAGCAAGGCTATGTAGAAACCTTATTTGGTCGCCGTCTGTACCTACCTGAAATCAACGCCCGCAATACCATGCGCCGTCAGGCTGCTGAACGTGCAGCGATTAACGCGCCGATGCAAGGCACCGCTGCGGATATCATCAAAAAAGCGATGATTATTGTCGATAACTGGATTGAAACGGAAACTCACGGCGAGATCACCATGCTAATGCAGGTTCACGATGAACTGGTATTCGAAGTCGATGAATCACAAGCCGA
Organism: Parashewanella tropica; assembly: GCF_004358445.1. Classification (NCBI taxonomy): domain Bacteria; kingdom Pseudomonadati; phylum Pseudomonadota; class Gammaproteobacteria; order Alteromonadales; family Shewanellaceae; genus Parashewanella; species Parashewanella tropica. The sequence continues at coordinate 149,344 of NZ_CP037951.1, read as the reverse complement.
TGCCCTTCAAGCAAAAATTTGCGAGTTAATGGCAACTGCGGCTGATTTAGATGTGCCACTATTAGCAGAAGCCGGTATTGGCGATAACTGGCAACAAGCTCACTAAAAAGCTCTATTAAGCTGGCGATCAAGCGTTTATTGGTCGCCATTTAATCAAAATCAAGATCCACTTCACATTATTTAACTTAAAAGCAGAAAACTGTTTTCCAATTTAGAACAAATCACGTAGTATCACTTCTGTAGGGTACAGAGGTTAAGATGTTCTATCTTTCAGACCTTTATTTCACTTTATAGTGACAGCCAAATTATGGCGCCTCAGCAACTTTTGCTGAGGCTTTTTTCTTTTTAGCCTTCCCATTTTTTATCTCTACTTCCAAGCAAAATCTACTTAGCAATTAATTATTTCTGGCTCTAAATAAAAAAGGCCAGCAATTTGCTGACCTATAGAAAAACAATTAATCAATTACTCATGTTCAAGTTCAGTTTCATCTTCATCAACAAATTCAACACGCTCTTGATACCAAGTGTTTAATATATTGAGCACTTTTGGCTTTCCTAAGCCTTTTAATGACGAAAACGGCTCAACTTGCACAGAGTCGCCAAAATCCGCTAACTTCTTACGGACTTGATTGACGGTTTTCATACGCGCACTTTGGGCCAATTTATCGGCTTTGGTTAACAGCGCCAATACGGGAAGTTCACTATGTACTGCCCATTCAATCATTTGCATATCAAGATCTTTTAACGGGTGACGACAATCCATCAATACAACAACCCCAGCCAAAGACTCCCGTTTTTGTAAATATTCACCTAAGGCTTGTTGCCATTTTTTCTTCATCGCCAGTGGCACTTGAGCAAAACCATAGCCAGGCAAATCCACCAAACGACACGCTTCGTTTATCTCAAAAACATTAATAAGCTGTGTTCGTCCCGGTGTTTTACTGGTTCTTGCCAAGCCTTTTTGTTCAGTTAATGCATTCAAAGCACTGGATTTTCCAGCATTAGAGCGACCAGCAAAAGCAATCTCAATTCCTTGACTCTCACCCAAGTGCTGATCCAAATGTTCAATATCTGGTGCACTGATCACAAACTTTGCTTTACGGAAATCTAATTCAGAGGCAGCCACGGTTTACTCCAACTTATTCAATCTCAATACTATAATTCAATTCGAATTACTTACTTTTCTACATTTTCGTGTAGAATATTAGGTTGATAACAATATTACCACGCTTACGGGCTTTGCTTGTAAGTTCAGGACAATAATCTTAACAAGAAGTTGGAACGCCATGAAAAAGTTAGCTCTTGTGCTGTCTGTCATTATTGCCGCAATTTCTGCACCAGCATTTTCAGCAGAAGGCAATGCAGAAGCCGGAAAAACCAAAGCAATGTTATGTGCTGCCTGCCACGGTGTAGACGGTAACAGTTTAGTCCCAATGTACCCAAAGCTAGCAGGGCAACACGCAGAGTACCTTGCAAAGCAATTACATGATTTTAAGAAAGGTTCAGCTTCTGCTGGCAAAGAAGGTCGTTTCGATCCAATCATGGCTGGCTTTGTTGCGACATTAAATGATCAGGATATTGCAGACTTATCTGCTTATTTTGCAAGTCAAAAATCAAAACCTGTAGCCGTTGCTGATGTGCCAGCAGCTGGAAAAATGTTGTATGAAGCAGGTGATGCTAAGCGCGGTATTACTGCATGTATGGCATGTCACGGCCCACAAGGTAAAGGCATGGGCATGGCAGGTTTCCCACACCTAGCAAGCCAGCAACCAGACTATATCAAAGCACAATTGACTAAATTCCGTAGCAAGTCGCGTCACAACGACTTAAACGGCATGATGCAAGATATTTCAGCGAAACTGACCGATGCAGACATTGATGCATTGTCTAAGTACATCGCTAGCTTAAAGTAAACACAATAAGCTATTGAATACTGAGCATTAGTTTTTTGTGAGTATAAAAAGGGCATTTTAATGTCCTTTTTTAACCCCAAAAAGCTTACGTTAACGTAAAGGTAATATTAACCACTTTTTTATTGACATTAATTTGTAACTTGGGTTTAATGCGCCTGTACCAAGAAAAACCCAGCTGTCGAACAAAGAAAAATAACTCCGTCGAACAGTTCTTGGCACAGATTATTTAAGAACAAGAATAAAGTTATCAATAATAAAAATACGATTTAAACCGCTCTCTAATAATAATAAGAGTTGAGGTTTCAACTTGAAACCCAGGTTCGCTACCGTTGTAAGGAACAGGTTAAATTTGACCAACCGCTCAATAGCATTGCCTTACTCAACAACAATAAAATAAACATGGATGGTTGATTCAGCATCAAAGAGGATGTTCGGACACAAATTAAAGTGTCACTCAGTCGTAATTACGACACTAACCAATAAAATGTCTGGATGACTCATAATAAAAAATGGTGCAGGGACAGCTGTTAGTAAAGATACCGACCGGGAGCGTCGCTACGCAGGTAAGGAAACTTGGTCAAGATGAATAAGGTGTCTATACACTTGTGCTACAGGCGGCAGAATCACTCTGCCGCCTTTTTTATTTTCAAATCCCGTTCGTGTTATACTCCCGCCAATATTTTCTTCTACCTAAAAAATTTGTTCCAATAAGGTTTTAGGTTTATCACTGGGATAAATATCCAATGGCTCGCAGTAAAAAAACACGCAAAGTGGGTGACAGTGCCCCTAAAAATGCTCCTCGCACAAAAAAGGCTGAGCGTATCGTCTCTAAGAAAAAGCGTAAGACCGGTAAAGCCTCAGGTAACCGTCATAACGAAGTCACACTCAAAAAGTCATCACCGACTTATGATCCCAGTAAAGATCCTCGCCATGGCAGTAAAAAAGCCATTCCGTTAACTGTTGAGCCAAAAACAGAAACAAAAGTAGCCAAAACTGCCTCTAAGCTACCAAAAATGAATGACGAGCAACGTCTACTCAGCTTGGAAGAAGATCCTCGTTTGAATCAGCTGTTAGATCAATTAGAGGAAGGTCGTACCTTAAGCGCAGAAGATCAGCAGTGGTTAGATATTCAATTAGATGAAATTGAACGTCTAATGAAAAAGCTGGGACTTGATGAGCAAGCCGAACAAGCACCTGCAAAAGTGTCTGATGATGATGCCTTATTCGACCGCTTTGAATCTGGTGCTGACGCGCTTCAAGATTATCAATAAGGGCAAATAACCATGACGGCTAGTCTACTTATTATTCCTGCAGTGTTGATTGTGGCAGCGTTAGCTGGCTATGCCACTTATTTGTTACTACAGCTTCGTAAACAAAATCAAGCTAAGGCAAAAGCGGAAGCGGACTATCAACAACAGTTGAAAGATAAACAAAACTCGGTAATAGCAGACATTCGTTACATTGCCGCAGCAATGCTTGAAGATCGCTGTGAGTTATCCGAGGGTGTTATGCGTATCGCACGGCTGTTTGAAGTCGCTTTACTGACTGAGCGTGTATCCAATCACTATCCGAATTTATACACGCATTTTGAGTGTATTAAAGATCATCCAATCAGAGAGCAACGCAAAGCACTGCCCAAACAAGAGCGAATGAAATTGGATTTAGCGCGGATGAAATCTGAATCAGCATTAGAAGCACCAATTCTGAAAGAAGCCGAATCACTGCAGCATTTTGAATTGGCAAAATTCAGCCATTAAGTCCTTATGAAAATATAGAGCCGCTGTTGCGGCTCTGTTCTCAGGTTAAGTTATCAACTATTCAACCACTCTCCCCGTTTTAATCACTACACTCGGCTGTTCAAGCAATCGAATATCACTCAATGGATTACCTTTCACTGCCACAATATCAGCACGCTTACCCTTGGCTAAATGACCAATATCATCCACGCCTAACACTTTAGCAGCCACTGAAGTGGCACTTTGTATGGCTTTCATCTCTGGCATACCTGCATTCACCATCAGTGCAAACTCTTTGCCGTTCTCCCCATGGGCGCCAACACCCGCATCGGTTCCAAAAGCAATGGTGACACCTGCTTTGTAGGCTCTAGAGAACATATCTTGCATTTTCGGACCAATGCTTGCCGCTTTGGGTCGTACGATTTCAGGGAAATAGCCATCAATTTTGGCTTTTTCAACCACAAAGGCACCGGCACTTAACGTGGGCACTAAAGCCACATTGTGCTTCTTCATCAAAGCAAAGGTTTCTTTATCAAGATAAGTGCCATGTTCAATGGTGTTTACCCCAGCCAAAATCGCCCGTTTTATGCCTTCTTTACCGTGACCATGAACAGCGACTTTAAAGCCATAATCTTTAGCGGCAGCCACAATAGCTTTCAATTCTTTATCAGTAAACTGTGGGTTTTGACCACTTTTCGCCATGGATAACACACCACCAGTAGCGGTGATTTTAATGAGATCTGCCCCTTCTTTGTAGCGCTGACGTACTGCTTTGTAGGCATCTTCAGCCCCATTGATCACGCCTTGTTTCGGACCGGGATCTCCCATCATGGTAAGTCTTCGCCCATTGGTTGGATCGGCATGACCACCTGTGGTCGCTATCGACTTGCCAGCGGTATAAATCGTGGGTCCTTGAATATAGCCTTTATTAATCGCAGTTCGTAACGCGACAGATGCATTACCACTGTCGCCTAGCTCACGTACCGTGGTAAAACCCGCCTTGAGGGTTTTCTTGGCAAATAATGATCCTCGCAGTGCAATATCGGCAGGATTAAGGGTGTAAGGCTCCATATAGGAATTGGGGCTCATTTGAAACGAGAGGTGAGTATGCATATCGATAAACCCGGGCATCACAGTTCCCATTCGATAATCAATCACTTCATCACCTGATTTAGGCGTGATATATCCTCGCTTGATATCTTTAATACGGTCATTGTCGACAACTACTGTCATTTTCTTTTGTGGCTTATCAGATTTACCATCAATCAGTTGTCCAGCATAAATCAGTAAATCGGCATGGGCGGTAAAACTGGCACTCAATGTTCCCAGCAATATTAGTGGTAGGGCTTTGGTTGTCATTATGTTACCTTTTTGTTTGTTTTTTCACAGAATAAGTGACTCAATCTCTCATGACAAGGAGTATTCATGGAGCAAGTTTGGGATAATAATGGCTGGCTTGAACAAGTTAATGACTGGGTTACAAAGCAGTTAAACATACTGGGAATCAATAGCACTGGAGGGTTACAGCCAGTATCTGGCTGGGGGCTGGGACATGTGTTGAAACAACCAGCAGAACAAGGCGATGTTTATTTTAAAGCAACGGCTAAGCTGCCTCTGTTTTCTAATGAAGCCGTGCTATCTCAGTACCTACATTCCATCAATATGCCCACACCCGAAGTGTTGGCCATAGAAGAGACACACCAATATCAATTAACCAAGGACTTTGGTTGCGGGTTGGCTGAAGACAGTCCGGCGGCAATATGGGCAGGGGCATTTGAGCAATTTGCTCAGCTGCAATTAAAAAGCATGTCTTATCTCAAAGACTTCAGCAAACATGGTTGCTTACATCGTCCGATCTCTGGCGTGGTCGCTCAGTTGCAATATCTGATTAAACATCCCGAATTACCTTCGTTGTTGGATAGCGAAATATTACTCGCTACTGAAAAAACCATTGCAAAGCTCTCACACAATATCGATGAGCTTAGTCAATTGGAAATAGGAGAAGCCCTCGTTCACGGCGATCTTCATATTGAAAATGTGGCGATGAATGATGATCAATATCTCTTTTTTGATTGGAGTGACGCCTGTATCAGCCATCCCTTTATTGATGGCACTTATCTATATCGAATGCCAGACTCTCAAGATAAAACCCAAATCATAAACGCCTATCTTAAACCGTGGAAACAATACTATGATCCACAGCAAGTAGAGCATGCTTGGCAACGGTGTGAACATGTATGCTATGCCCATCAAGCGGTCTCTTATGCTTCTATGATGTTACACTTATCTCCACAAGCAAGAGCCGAGCTTAATGCGACATTTCAAAATGCGTTTAAAAGGTTTGCTTATTTATGATCTCTTACTCAAAACGGCTTCTAAATGAAGAGCCACGTAAGTGGCTCTATTAAATGTGGTTTCGAATTTAAAAATGGTAATGGAAACCTACGGTCAATTGTCGATAGTCATCAAACCAATCATACGCAATATCAGCCGATACTTTATCCGAAATGCGATAGCCGAGCCCTCCACCAAAACCGAATTCCCATTCATCATCGGTATAGACATTCCGGCGATCATTGACACTTTTAGCGTCACCATCAATATTGACATAATTAGGCTGAATAAAAAGGCGAATACCATTTTCAAACTGATACGAACCTCGTAAGCTGAGCATAAAGTAGCGTTCTAATTCAAGATCATAGTCAGTCCCTTGATAACTCACTTTGTCGTCACTGATCCCTGTTGCTATTCGGATATTCGGTGTTAATGAAAAGCCATTGTTGAGTATAAATTGATAACCTAACTCTCCTTCGATACCACTAATGGAGTAATTATTTTTGTTGCTATCATTCATAACATTAATGTAATGAAGGCCAGCTTCCCAGTTAGCCAGAGCGATTGAAGAATTACCTAATAGCAAAAGTACAAATGCGGCTCTCTTTAGCATAATGTTTCCTTACCTTATGACTTAAAAATTCCACATCAGTATAGTTAAGGTTTACATATTTACATTGTTGACAACGGGATATTAATGCCTTCATTTGGGTTAACATCAAATATGACTCAATCCCCACTCCAAAGTTTATAGTTAACAATAACGGTAACCTCACTTATCCACTGTCAAAAGCACAATATGCGTTAGATCAAAGTTTTGCGCTATGGTATCAGGCATACTTCACACACTTTCGCTCATTCTAATTAAAGCCGGAGAAGCATTGTGAGTTATTCCTCAAAGATCCGCTGGGATCAATCCATGATTGAAAAGTACAACTACAGCGGTCCACGTTACACTTCTTATCCAACGGCGCTAGAATTTGACGCGAGTTTTACAGAAGACCAATTTTTAAAAGCAATTGAGACCAGCAAAAGCCGTCAGTTGTCGCTTTACATTCATATTCCATTCTGTGCCAAGCTTTGCTATTACTGTGGCTGTAATAAAGTCATTACGCGCCACAAACATAAAGCTGAGCAATACCTAGAGTATTTAAAGTCTGAAATTTTGGCCCGTGCGCCACTGTTTAAAGACTACCAAGTAACACAAATGCACTGGGGTGGCGGTACTCCGACATATCTAGAACCTGAGCAAATCTTGTGGCTAACCGATCAATTGAAATCAGCCTTTAACTTTGTTGATGATGGCGAATTTTCGATTGAAATCGACCCAAGAGAAATCGAACTGTCGATGCTTGATACCCTAAAACAAGCGGGCTTTAATCGTATTTCAGTGGGTATTCAAGATTTCAATAAAGAAGTCCAAGTTGCGGTTAATCGCGAACAAGACGAGCAGTTTATCTTTGACTTAATTGGTCGAGCTAAAGAACTCGGATTCCAATCCACCAATGTCGATTTGATCTATGGTCTTCCGCATCAAACCGCTGAGAGTTTTGCTAAAACCATTGCGCGTACTATTGAGTTATCCCCTGATCGCTTATCAGTATTTAACTATGCACACTTACCTGCCCGTTTTGCTGCGCAGCGTAAGATTAAAGACGAAACCCTGCCTTCACCACGTGAGAAGTTAGAGATCTTGCATCAATCCATTGAAGGTTTAACGGGAGCGGGTTATCAATTTATCGGTATGGATCACTTCGCTAAACCTGATGATGAGTTAGCCAAACTGCAACGAGCGGGCAAGTTACACCGTAACTTCCAAGGCTATACTACTCAAGAAGAGTGTGACTTATTAGGGTTAGGTGTTTCTTCTATAAGCCAAATTGGCGATTGTTATGCGCAAAACCAAAAAGAAGTCAAAGACTACTACCAAGCCATTGATGACAAAAACAATGCGTTATGGAAAGGTTGCTCGTTAGATAGAGATGATGAAATCCGCCGCGCTGTGATCAAACAGCTTATCTGTCATTTCGAATTAGATATGGCAAAGATGGAACAAGAATTAGGTATCGAATTTGAAAGCTATTTTGCTGAAGACTTGAAGCTGCTACAAACCTTCATTAATGATAAGTTAGTCAATATTGATGACCGAGTGATCACCATTGGTGAAACCGGACGTTTATTGATCCGTAATATCTGTATGTGCTTTGATAAATACTTCCGCGAAAAGGCACGTCAGCAACAGTTTTCCCGAGTGATCTAAGACACTGTATTTTATAGGGTAAGTGGTCAAAACACTTACCCTACTTTCTTTATTCGACAATTCTATATGGGGTGTTCTGATAATTTAAGGTGATATTTTCTGGAGCACTCACAGATAGTAAGTGCTGACTAACGATTTTAACTCTTTGCCTTATTTCGTTATCAACAGTGATATCAATCAAATACTCTCTACCTGTAAAGGTTTGCTCAATGTGCTCAACACTAATGCCTTGATTTGAATGCGCAACTTCAATGTCTTCTGGTTTAAACAGCCACTGTCCTGACTCAGTTAACTCGAGTACCTGAAATATCTTATTGGCCTGCTCAGTTGAAAATACATTACCACATTCCATAAACTCAGCGACTTCAACCGATGAGGGCTGATTAACCAACTGTAATGGCTCACCAAACTGAGCGATTTTGCCCTCCAGCATCACCGCCACTTTATCGGCAAACGCAAACGCCTCTTCTTTAGCATGGGTCACAAAAATACAACTGACCTTAGCTTTTTTGAAAATCGCTTTTAGTTCAGCCATCATCTGACGTTTTAATTGCGCATCGACATTAGAAAATGGCTCATCCATCAAGAGTAAATTGGGCTTAGGAGCTAATGCCCGTGCCAAGGCAACCCGTTGTTGCTGTCCGCCAGACAGTTGATGCGGATAGCGATCACCAAATCCAACTAAATCCACCAGCTGTAAACACTCATCAATTCGATGTGCTTTTTCGCTCTTATTCAGTTTTGAAAGCCCATAACCAATATTATCCGCTACTGTCATATGTGGGAATAACGCGTAGTCTTGAAAGATAAAACCAATATTACGCTTTTGCGCTGGCACAAAATCATCACCAAACACCGAAATACCATTAACGTGGATCTGACCTGAATCTGGCGTTAATAATCCCGCAATACATTTAAGTACGGTGGTTTTACCGCAACCACTTGGACCTAGCAGACAAAGGCTCTCACCGATAGCCAGTGTCAGATCCAACCCTTTAACTATGGATTTACCCGAAAAAGATAAATTTATCTGATTGAGCACTAATGCCTGACGAACAGATGATGAATGTGACATTAGTGCACTCCTTTATTTTGGCGATGAAGAAACAGCAGCGGTAACATGCTCACAATGATGATCAGCAAAGCGCCTAATGCGGCATGCTCTAACTGCTCATCACTGGCATATTGATAGACGTAAGTCGATAAGGTTTCAAAATCAAACGGACGTAACAGTAAAGAGGCGGGTAACTCTTTAATGCACTCGATAAACACCAATAAAAATGCGGTAAACACGGCTGGGCGCAATTGAGGTAAGTTAATGTCCTTAAACACCTTAAAGCGAGATGAGCCCAACATTCGTGCCGCATCATCTTGATGCTTTGGGATCTGCTCATACGCTGACTGCACACTGCCGTTAGCAATAGCGGCAAAGCGCACCACATACGCCATGATCAGGGCAAACACACTGCCCGATAATATTAAGCCGACTCGCGGCATATTCAGCTCAACCAAAAGCTTATTGAGCATCAAGTCAGTGCTGCTGAGTGGGATCAATAAGCCAATCGCGAGCACCGTTCCCGGTATCGCATAGCCTAAAGACGACAGTGATAACTTAACTTTAGCGGTTTTTGATTGAGTAATGCGCTGCTCTTGATTCCACAATAGTGCAATCAGGCTCGCCACCGTCGCCGCTATTACCGCCAGCCACAAGCTGCTGGATAAATGCTGCCACAATTGCCCTTGAGTATTTTCCTGCCAGTAATCAGTGACGAATTGGATCAGATATCCCACAGGCAGTAGTAAGGCCAATACGAGCACCGTCAGTGAGTAGCCCCAGATCAAACCTAATTGCTTTTTCGAGGGTTTGGCTCGTACCAGTACATCATTTGCGGCTTTTTCAGTGAAGTATTGTTGCTGTTTACGACTGATTTTTTCAATCCACAACAAGCCTAAAACCAACATCAACATCATCAATGACAACTTGGCGGCGGTCAATAAACTGCCATAAACCAGCCATGCATCATAAATGGCGGTAGTTAGGGTATTGACCGCAAATAGCTGCACGGTACCAAAATCAGCCAATGCCTCCATCGCAATCAAGCTACAGCCAATCACTAAAGCGGGTCGTACTAATGGCAGTTGTACTGTCCAAAATATACGTTTGTTACTGGCGCCAAGCATTTGTGCGGCGGCGGTCATTTGCGGGCTTTGTTTGCTAAAGGCATTCGTCAGTAACAAGAACAAATACGGATACAACGCCAAGGCGAGCATGATGCAGGCACCGGTAGTCGAGCGAACATCGAAAAACCAATATTCCGTTGGTCGCTGCCAATTGAAAGCCTGGCGTAGCCAGCTTTGAATAGGGCCGGCAAAATCCAACAATTCAGTATAAATATAGCCAGACACATAGGCAGGCATTGCCAAGGGCAAAATCAATAACACTTGCAGCAGTTGTCGCCCGCTAAATTGATAACGGCTACACCACCATGATGTTGGCACAGCCAGCAATAAAGCAATCATCACACTGCCAAACATGACAGAAAGGCTGTTGACGATATAGTGATCCAGCACCGTTGCTTTGATTTCAGCAAAGCTATCATCAACGACACCAGAGAATTGTGAGGTAACGACCAGATAAATTAGCGACAGTGCGGGTAATAGTAACATTGCCGTACCGACAGAGGTCACCCCTTTGAGAAAAGCAAACGCTCGCCCATGCGTAACATTGGACGAGCGTGATAAAAAGTTAAAGCGGTAGCGTTTGTTATTCAATGTCGAAACTCGATGTATGAACTAAATTAATCGTCCATTTACAAGCAATAGTACGGACGCCAACTGAAACGTACATCCATGTACTGACGACCGTTACATCCTGTAACGGACGGTTGTCTTACCGCACTATTGCTTCCACCTGAATCCACCAGCCACTCTGTGAATGTCTACATCAAATTTTACGTTGCTTTAACATACAATGCGATTTCAGGATTATAAATCAAAACCCACTTTATCGACGAGCTTTAATGCCTTTTGACGATTTTCAGCAATCTTCTCAAGAGCAATGTTATCTGCCTTAAACTCACCCCAGCTTTGTACTAGCTTAGAGGGTTTTACTTTAGGATTTACCGGATATTCCATATTCAACTTAGCATAAAGACCTTGCGCTTTATCACTGGCTAGGAAGTCGAGTAGTTTTTGCGCCGCCACTTTGTGAGGCGCGTGCTTTGCCATGACCGCACCAGACACATTGATGTGCGAACCACGACCTTTTTGGTTAGGGAAATTCAGATATACTGCATCAGCCCATGCTTTTTGCTTACTGTCTTTGATCATCTTGCCATAGTAATAGCTGTTACCTAATGACACATCACACAGCCCTTCTTTGATCGCTTTCACCTGAGCACGATCATTACCTTGAGGTTTACGAGCCAAATTTGCTTTTACACCGCGTAGCCATTGTTCCGTCTGGGCTTCGCCATCATGGGCAATCATTGAAGCAATCAAGCCTAGATTATATGGATGTTTACCACTACGAGTACAAATACGACCTTTGTATTCCACTTTGGCTAAATCTTCATACTTCAAAGCACCAAGCTTGCCAGCACGATCTTTTGAAGAGTAAACATTACGAACACGTTTGGTTAACGCCAACCAATGATTTGCAGAATCACGAAACTGTGGTGCGATGTTGTTAGATAGACCAGACGTTAATTGATAAGGCTGAGTTAATCCTGAGTCTTTTAACTCTAATAACTTGGAAAAATTAGACGTCAGGACTAAATCCGCTGGCGACAACTCGCCTTCTCGCTTCAGGCGTTGAATCAGTCCTTTCTTAGCAAAAACCACTTTGGTTTTAATGCCCGTTTCTTTGGTGAATTGCTCAAGAATGGGCTTGATCAGAAACGGTTGTCTGAACGAATAAATGTTTACTTGTGACTCTGCCGCTTGCGCGCTTAATGCAGAAAAAGCCAAAATGGATGTTGCTAATAACCGTTTCATAATTCACCTCACAAATGATAATGATTCGCATTTTATCACTTAGTTTGGCGATGAAAAAGGTTTGAGATCATTTTTTCAACATTTTTTACATCAAGCGCATCATATTTGAATGTGGTTTAGAGCTATCCAAAAGAAGGATAGATAAAACAGCTTGCTGCCACCAGCGCCCATACCAACATGGTAAACCAATACATCCCAGGCTCAGAGTCACGACGATACGCCTGCCAGATATAGGCTTCACCACGAACCAAATCGAACAACAACCACAATACTAATGCAAAACCTAACCAGTATGACCAAGGCATAATTAACACCATTTATTTTCTAGATGACAATTTATAAATTACTCGAAAATCAATTTAATTGTCAAGCAGACAATTAAAAAGTAGAATAAAGACTGTATTCCATAATTTAAGAGTCGTTTTCATGGCAAGACCAAGTTTAGCAAGCACCCGACGTGAAGAAATCTTAGATGCGCTTGAGCACTGCATCATAGAAAAAGGCATTCAAGCAAGTTCACTCGAGTATATTGCTGATACTGCCAATATGAAACGCACTATATTACGCCATTACATTGGCAATCGCGACGAAATCATTTGTGCATTGAGTTCTCGCTGGCGTGATAGGTATACCGAGCAATGGGAACAATTATTGTATTGGTTGCCAAAGAAAAAGCGCACAGAAGCCATGATTGATATGTTGTTTTCTTCTCGCACCAAAGACTACATAAAACGCACAACCATTACGGATGCACTATTCACAGAAGCGAAACGGCTTGAGCCTGTTCGGGCTGATCATAAATCGACGATGCTAGAAGGGATCAAATACATCACCGCCATCCTTAAAGAGCAGTTTACCGAAGTCAGTGATGACAAAATTCGCCTAGTAGCATCGGGCATCATTGCCAACTACATCATGAGTGAGAATTTATTAACCTTAGGGCTCACTGATGAGATTTATATGCTAAAAGAAAGCTGCTTGCTGTTAGTTTCAACACTCAAATAATATTAAGCAACTGGGTTTATTTTCCGTTTGACAATTTAATCACCAATAATTAAACTGCGTATAAATTGTTCTTATTGGATCAAATCATGCGCCTTTTCAACTCGATATTCACTGCCCACGCGGTTCTAATCGGTCTTGGCATACTTTTGCTTTTACCAGTAGCGTCAGCAAGTGCTATCACAAACAAAGCTGCCAATAAGTCAGCTTCAAGTAACAACACTTCCGCTTACACTACTCAAGCAATTTCAGGTCTTACCGAGCGTGTCAAACTGCTTGAGCTACCTTCATTTTGGGCCGATTTTCGAAAGTCAAAAGCAGCCACCTCACAACTGTCCAAAAACCCAAGTAAGGTGTTTGTACTTTATAAGAACATCAGTTCAGATTTTTCAGAAGCGACGGTCACTATTGGGTTTGATGTCAAAGAAGTAAAAAATGCCATTGGCAACACCCCGCTTCCTCCTTCCTCAGCGGTGCAACAGCTTTTGCCAAAAGGAAAATATACTAACACGCAGCTTATCCAAGGCTGGAGCAAAATCGACTACGCCCGACCTATTGAGTCGGTTGTTGAGATCAACTATCTCAACAGTAAAGCAGAACCTGAGGCCACTCAGTTATTTGTTCAATACAGATAATCTGAACTAACCAACCTCACAAAGCGCCCGTGTACTCGGGCTTTAATCCACACTTTCAAATTCGCTTTTTTATTAAAGAGGACACCGTTATGTCTATTCATAAGCGTAAACTCACCATGCTGTTAGCATTACCTTTACTTAGTTTATCCGCCACAACAATCGCCAGCGAACTAAGATACAATTATGCTGAGTTGGGAACATCTATTGCTAAAACCCAGTTTCAAGTCGGCAATCAACGCCCTACTTTTTCAGGAAAATCATTCAACGCTACCGTTCAATATACACCGAAAGACGGTGTGTATTTAAAAGGCGTATTTAGTCGATTATCGATAGATGATAGCGATACCATTATTAATACCAAACATACCGCAGATGGTACCACGACAACCTTTGGTGGTGTCTTGGGTGCATACCGCTCGTTAACAGATAACGTCGACATTCGCGCTGGTATTGGCTTGGTCAATGAAAAAAATGATTATGACTTTAGCTATCGATTAAAAGATAAAAAGTACATTCAAAAGAGCGATTTTGATAACACGAGACCTTACATTGAAGCTGGTTTAAAAGTAGATTTTGCTGAGTGGGGAGATTTAGATTTATTGCTATCAAGATACAACGACGGTACCTATTTTACCATCGGCGGTAATATGCCTATCACGGAAACGATTGGTATTGATTTAGGCTACAGCTACAGCCCAAGCGGAAAAGATCGTAAAAGATTTGGTGCTTGGAATATTGGAATGAGATATTACTTCTAATAAAAAGCCGATAACTAAGTTCGTTACAACTTAGCTCGGCTTGAATAATATTTGGTATGCTTTCGCACTTAGCACATTCATGTTAAGTGCGAAAACAAAACTAGATTACAGGCGAATACCTTCAATAGCTAGCTCTAACTCAACATGAGTACTGGCTGGACCCAAGTCATAATTAATACCGTAGTCTTTTAATTTCAACTCAGTCGTGCCCACAAAGCCCGCACGATAACCACCCCATGGATCTTTACCTTCACCCAATTTTTCAATTGGAAAGCTGATGGTTTTAGTAACGCCATGCAGCGTAAACTCACCTGTTACTGTGCCATGAGTCGCATCTTTAAATTCAATCTTGGTACTTTTGAAGGTAGATTTAGGGTACTTTTTAACATCAAGAAAGTGTGGATTACGCAAGTGCTTATCACGCTCAGCATGGTTTGAATCAATACTCGCGGTATCAATTTCAATATTGATCTTTGACGCGTTTGGATTGGCTTTATCCCAACTGAATTTACCGTCAAAATCATTAAAGCGACCGTATAACCAGCTATAACCTAAGTGTTTAATTTTGAAGTTAACAAACGCATGTGCGCCTTCAATGTCCACTTTATAATCGGCCGCATTTACGCTTCCCGTCATTGCAGCAAACAAGGCTGCCATTAATACTGTCTTTTTCATCTTAGTTCCTTAGTCTTGTTTAAATGGCAACATGCGCCTTAGTGTGTTGTCTTTATCAATAAAGTGATGTTTGAGAGCAGCAAATATATGTAGAGCCGTTAAGGTGATTAATCCCCAAGCTAATCCCCAATGGATCACACCCGCAATATCTTCTTGCTGATCATGCATGGCAGGCAACGCCGCGACTTCAAATACCCCGAATACATCAATGCTGCGGCCATCTGCGGTTGAGATCAGGTAACCTGAAATCATTAAAGCCAGTAAACCTAGATACAGCAGTAAATGAGCAGCATGCGCGGCTTTATTCACCAGCGTGCTATTGGTCGCTAAATCCTGAGGCCGAGGGTTGATCCAGCGCCAAATTATTCTCAATCCAAGTGTCAGCATCAACACAATTCCCAAAGCCTTATGAAGCTCTAATGAACCGCGATACCAAGGGTCGTAATAGGTAAGCTCAACCATATACAAACCAAGACCAAACAAACCAAATACGGCTAACGCCATGATCCAGTGTAATAAACTGGCGATGAGTCCATATCGTTGTTGTGAATTTTTTAGCTGCATACATTTTTTCAAACATCAAAAAGTGAACTCTAGATTACAGAAGAATTAACTGGTCGAAAATCGACAAATATGAAAAACTATTGTGCATAAATAGACGGAGTGATTTAGGAACTTTTATGGATGTGCTATGGGATGATTACAAAAGTGCTTTTGCGGTAGCAGAGTCTGGCAGTTTAAGCCAAGCGGCAAAACATCTTAGGCTCGCTCATAGCACAGTATTGAGGCACATTGACCGTCTAGAAGAGAAGTTAGGGGTTAAATTGTTTTTTCGCCACCAGCGAGGCTACCAATTAACAGAAGCTGGGCAAGTGTTTTTAAAAGAGTTTCCCCATATACAGCATCATTTTAAGCGTTTGGAGAATCAGATCCACAATGCCTCGAATGAACTCAGTGGCAATATTGTGATCACTACCGTGCCCACTTATGCCATTCGCTTACATCCTGCCATTAAGTCATTAAGACAGGCTCACCCTCAGTTAAGAGTTACTATGCTCGCCACCGACGCCGTTATTCCACTTGAAAACGGCACGGTTCATGTAGCGATTCGCCCCGGCAGTAAACCTCAAAGCAGCGATGTCGTAGTAAAACCCATACGTGCTACTGAACTGAAAATTTATGCTCATAAAGACATTGCCGTAAAACAAGGGCTGCCAAACTCCATTGCCGATTTACAACATTACGATTGGATCATGCCTACAGGCTTCAAACGCAATATCTCTATTTTCAAAACCATTTTGCCCCATATCCCTTTGGAGCGAGAAGTCTATCAATCCAACCACTTTTCAGATATTGCCCACGCCATTGCCGGAGGGATGGGGCTGGGTGTTGTGGGGATGGAAATTGCCAAAGAAATGCCACAATTGGTAGAAACCCCATTTCAAGTGCCTGATCAGCTCGACAGTTTATGGTTTGTCTACCATCGTGATTTACGTAACAGCAAAAAAGTCGCCGCTTTTTATGAACATGTGATCAAAAATTTGATTTAGCGATTAAGCACAATATCTGACACGTAGCCTTGCTCGCAACTCTCTAACGCCGGAACAATCAGTTCTGCCGCCTGCTCAGCACTCATAAACGTATCAACAGGATAATCTACGCCCGTTTGCTGCCAAAAATCGGTATTCATGCCAGCAGGGTAAACCCCTACAACTCGAATTTTTGAAGACTTTACTTCTTCACGTAGGGCTTCAGTGAACCCTCGCACGCCCCATTTGGCAGCACAATACACGGTTTCATTGGCTTTACCTTTTTGCGCTGCCGTAGACATAACATTAATGATCATGCCATCAGACGTTTTCATTGAATCCACAAAAGCCTTACAAGGATAAATTACAGACAATAAGTTTTGCTCTAAACTGGCTGAAATCTCATCATCATCCAAGTTGGATAACGACCCAAATAGGCCATGCCCTGCACAATTGATCAGTACTTTTGGAATGCCCAAAGCGTCAAGTGTATAGCTTTTTAATGCATTAACCTCTTCAGCTTTAGTCAGATCGGCTACATACATCTCATTGTTAGCGTTCTCTAATTCTGCCAATAAGGCTTCGAGTTTAGCTTGATTGCGCCCTACCAATAACAAACGCTTACCTAGCTTAGCCAAGTAATGTGCCAAAGCGCGGCCTAACCCACCTGTGGCGCCCGTAATAATGTAATAACTCATGAACATCTCTGTAGTGGTATTGTTTCACTGCAATTATATTGCCTTACAAAAAATTCTTAACTTAAGACTTGTGAACTAGGTCGCATTAATTTAAGTTCACCTCATTCTAGGGCGTGCCCTAATAAACACGAAAAAAGTAAGGTACAACTTATGATTGCTAAGCTCTCAAGAATTGCATTGGGTTTGTCACTGGTAACGGCTTCGACATTCTCATTCGCAGAGTCCATCACATTTGAGACTCAAGTAAAAAAAGATACAGATACACTGGTAATTTTTTACGGTGAAAAGCGTGAAAATACCCAATTCGCTGACTTTGATAAGCAAACAAATGGTCAATTAAGCAAAGCTCTAAAAGCGGCGGATTTCAAAGGGAGCTACAGCAGTACCGTTGAAATCTTAGCGCCAAACAATATTAACTACCAACGAGTAGTCATCATTGGTACTGGTGATAAAGCTTTATCAAAAAGCCAAGCGACTAAGCTTGGGGGTAACCTTTCAGGTAAGTTAGAGCAAAAACAAATCAAAACGGTCACGGTAGCCGCTGATGACTTAGCCAATAATGCTGAAACGGCTGCTCAAATTGCGCACGGTATTAATCTTCGCGCATACCGCTTTGAACAGTATTACAAACAAAAACGCGCCGATAAATCCTTCTACTTTGATGTTAACAATGGCAAAGCCGCTGTTAATGCATACAAGCCATTAACTTACATTGAAAGCGGCGTGTTCTTAGCCCGTGATTTAACCAGCGAAACACCAACGGAAATGACGCCTGTTGATTTTGCTAAAGCCGCTAAAGAGCTAAAAAAATACGGCGTAAAAATCACTGTGCTTAACCCTAAGCAACTCAAAAAATTGGGAATGGGTGCATTAGAAGCGGTTGGTCGAGGTAGCGCGGAAGGCTCTCGCTTAGTGGTAGCGCATTATAAAAACAGTGATGAAGCACCAATTGCCATTGCGGGTAAAGGTATTACCTTTGACTCAGGCGGTTACAACATCAAAACCCACAGCTCTATCGTACACATGAAATCGGATATGGCTGGTGCCGCCGCAGCTTTAGGCACGGTAAAAGCCTTAGCCATGGGTAAAGAAAAGGTCAACGTAGTCGCGGTTATGGGCATGGCGGCTAACATGGTATCTGAAACCTCTGTAGCCCCAGGTGATGTACTGACCACAGCCGAAGGCTTAACCGTAGAAATTACCAATACCGATGCCGAAGGTCGTTTGGTGCTGTCTGATGCTATGTGGTATGCCCGTGAAAAATTCAAGCCAAGTGTATTGATTGATGTTGCTACGCTTACGGGTTCTAAAGTCCGTGCTGTTGGTAATGAATACGCCGCCGTATTTTCTGAAGATGATAACTTAGTTAACCAGCTCACCATGGCAGGCAAAGAAGTCAACGAAAACTTATGGCGTCTACCTTTAGGCTACAAGAGCGCCCTTAAGAGCGGCATCGCTGATTTACGTAACACAGGCTCAAGTGGCCCAGGTGCAACCACAGCGGCAACTTTTTTACAGCAATTTGCAGGCGACACCAAATGGGCACACATTGATATCGCGGGTAATGCCTTAGCCAGCTCATCAAAAGGTGAAGTGCCAAAAGGTGGCACTGGTTATGGCGTAAGATTGCTAACTGAATGGATTTTGAATAACAAATAACGCCATTGTTTGTATCCATAAAAGAGAAGAGCGCTGTGGCGCTCTTTTTTGTTATTGCTTACTGGTGAGTAAATAGAGTTATTCCGATTTTGAATCCCAAGAAAAAAAGCAGCTAATTCCCAATAAGGCCCAAACAGAAACGCCAACCCAATATAAAGTCGGCTCTTGGTCGCGATATACAATACTATAAAGATAGGTATAGCCATGATACAAATCCCAACCTGCCCAGCCTAGTAATAAAACACCTATGATTTTCCAAAACATCTTATTTCTCCATGATCTAAAAAACACAACAACTCGCAATTGGCAGTAGAGTGCCAAACAAGGTAACTAGAGGCCATTCCCAATTAGTTTTTTTATTACCCTATCAACTAATCATCACTGATACCGTGTCCGATACAACTTTTATTAGCATTCTGAATCATTAAAGAAAATTAATGTGCTTTAGTCACTAATGGAAAGTAGAGTGTTAACCTGATGTTTTATAAGTCAATCTGTATATTCCGTTGTTCAGTGCTGATATTAATGCACTCCATCTGACGCTGTCGGGAGATAAAATGGCTGGTAAAAATGAAAGAGTTGCTACCCCAACACCTAATCAACTTCAATATTTTCGAAGTCAATTACAAGAATACAATTCCGCAAGCAGTGAACCTCTCCCATCGCACGTAAAAGTCCAGGGCCAACAAAGCGGTTCACGAGATTATCATCTACAAAAAAGTAGCACTAAACAACCTGGAACCCAACGCTCTTTTCATGAATTTTCACATCAACCCACAGAGCATAAACCGACTTCCCGTTCAAAGTACTCTACTTCGACAATAACCTCAATGACCTCTTTTATGTCAAAGCTTTCATCAAGCTCCGATGATGAGGAATCCACGACAAGTCATAATTCTAGTTCCAGTGCGACATCAAGCTCGGATGAAGATGCTTTAGTTGCCCCTCTAAAGCCAACGGGTGGCGTTGTGTCAGATTCTGAAGATGATGACAATATCAGTTTAGTTCCCCCTTTAATACCAACAATTGGCCTTGATACAAGGCAAACTTCTGAAGAGTTCCAAGCTGAAACCCAAGCACTTAAGCAAGCCAAACCTGAGTTGTTTGAAACAAAAAAACTATCCTTAATGCATCTCAGAAGGAAGTCAACAGATCTGAAACGCACGCCGTTAAGACCTCTATCTGCTGCCGTGGGAACAAGTCACACAGGTGAAGTCTTCAAAGGCATGACACGTTCTCAGTCAGAGCAATTTAATCAAGGAGATTCAAGTTCAGCCTCCTCCTCTGCAACAAGCAGTGCTGTAAACAGCAGACCGTGCTCAGCATCATATGCAGATGACAGAGCACTAGAAGCCTTCCAAGAAGAGCTACAACGGCTCCAAACAATAAAAGGCCAGCTTCCTTCTGATACAACTATGTCTGAGAATATCCACGGCACAGTGGCAAAAGGTGAGTTTGCCAAGTTTAAAAGCTTACTCCGCCAAGGTGCCTGTGCCAACTTACCCCTTGCGCCAGACTGGAAAACACCTTTACACAGCCTTACTGAAGCAGTCGGTCAAACGACTCAATATTCGCTACTACAGCAAGCTATGTTAATCCACCTGCTCAAAACCGAAAAAGTGAATCCCAATTGCCAAGATAAAAAAGGAAACACACCTTTACATTATTTATTTGTCAATGGCACTGAAATTCCAGAAAGTGTGCTTCTTCAGTTGCTCAGTTGGGGAGCTAACCCTGCCATTTGTAATTTACAAGGGGAGGCGCCGTGGCAGCTATGTATTGCTCAACCGAATGCTTCAACAGAAACCATTCGCTATCTGGTTAATAACATCGATTCCAAAGACAACATACCAACAGAGGAAAAAGTAAAACTTCTGGCTTGGCTTAAAGCATCAAAGCGAAAGATACCACTTCCTGAATCTCTTAAAACACTGCAAGGTACAGTCACTGCAACCTTTGCCACTGACAAGCAACTGAAAAAGCTTTATCAAAGTGAGCTTGCTGCAGCAAATAAAGCCTTAACTCAAAAAGACAAACTACAAGGGCTCGAATCAGGGTTTACTAATTCACAAATAAGGCGGTATTTAGAATTCATCAACACCAGAGATGTGCAGAGAGTACAAGAGTTCTTAGAGCAAGGGTACCCAGTTTCCTTTCCTGCTAAAACAGCACAACTGCCAATCCACACGGCTTGTCACCCTCATGAACATTCAAGTTCAATGGTTAAATTATTATTATCCCATGGTGCCGATGCAAACGCCTCGACTTACGTGGGTATATCCCCGTTACATATTGCAGCGAGGCACAATAACAGCCAAGTATTTTGGTTATTGAAAGATCACAGGGTAGATATTGACAAACGTGACGTATTTGGCAATACACCACTTCATTACGCTGTAATGTCTAGCACTTCTCAAGATATGGTTCAGTTACTTGTTGATAGTGGTGCCGAAGTACTTTGCAAAAACAATAACCAGCACTCCCCCATTCATATGGCCTTGATAAACGGCCACCGTGGTTCCGCTAAGATAATGATTGATTCCTTAAAGCCCGATGATTTTGTAAATACCAAGCAACTCATACGGCTTACCGCTTGGTTAGTCGAGTATAAAGCTACTGAGTACTTACCAGAGGATTTAAGAGATAAAGTGTCACATTTAATCCCTGCTGCTGAACAATAACATTTGGTGCTGTATCTAAATTAGACACCATGAAGATAAATTAATGTGATCTTTATATCGATTACTAACAAAGTATTTTTACATCGCAACCCGTACACAGCATTGTCTTAATTTTATCTTCCAATAACCAACAAGGTCATGCCTATGGCTAGTCGACCAGCAGCTACTTATGGTAACGACACCCATTACCAATACGGCGTTATATATGGTGACGGGATTCGACAACAACTCGCTGCTCCCCCTTCTTTAGAAGAAGCTCAAAAGCTTGCACAACTCGAACGTTTTCATCAAGAAAATTTGATGTATGACTCTACTTATTTTGGTAGCCCTCAAGCGCAGATTTTGGCGGCTCAGAACGTTGTTTCAAACCCAACTGCCAATGAAGATCATAAGTCAATACTCTCTTCTTATGAGGTAACAGCGGCACACCAAAGAGTTCACGAAGAGAGAAAATGGCGGCACATAAATGAACTTAAAGCCGTTCAACAACAAAGGAAACTCGAAGGTGTGATGGATTTAGAGTATGAAGCTGCTCCTCCCCGCGCACGAACGAATATATTTGAGTATTTTGATTTAAAACCTGAAATTCGCCCAACAGCGTCACCAGGGCAGCATACAAATGAACATCATGTCTTACATGCTCAATGCCGAAGCTCCAAAGCTGTCCTTACAAGCAATGTTCCACAGATTAGAAATACGCCGATAAGCACACAGCCCCCAAGTGATATTAAGCTGTTACTTCCTGGTTATCCATCACAACCAGGCCAACCAATTTTGACAAAATTGCTTCCCCATCAAGCTAAAAGAAATTATGGGGAAATGGCAGAAAAAACAGCCACTGACAAAACATCTTCAGCTCAGGGAACATCGCTAGTTCCTATTGTAAGCCAGAACAGTTCTCGTAGGTGTCAGTTTCGTCAAGCACTCATTACGGCACGAACTCAAATACTGGACTATAAACTTAATCACTTTGACAACAATCAATCGTCCA
The DNA here is from genome assembly GCF_004358445.1 of Parashewanella tropica. NCBI lineage: Bacteria > Pseudomonadati > Pseudomonadota > Gammaproteobacteria > Alteromonadales > Shewanellaceae > Parashewanella > Parashewanella tropica. The sequence goes on along the minus strand of NZ_CP037951.1, from coordinate 126,477 downwards.
TTTTGAAACGACGAGATTCATCAGCCAACACTAAGCATAAGAAAATACACTGTTGCCATGTAAAAAAAAGCGCAACTCATCTAGAAAACGAGTTATTACAGTGTTCTGCCATTAGGCCTAATGAGAAAGACAGCAGTGGAAAAACTCCTCTTCATTATGCCGCACTTAGTCAACACATTCCCCCTGAGGCGATAACAGTACTTTTTGATCAAGGCGAACGTATAGACGTAAAAGATCATTTGGGCTTTACCCCATGGCAATATGCCTTTGCTCATCAAGCAAAGGAAAATGTCCTCGTATTTATCGAACAATTAGCAAAGCATGTAACGGATGAAATTCGTATAATAGAAATCGTAGCTTGGCATTTTGCAGCGGAAAAAGGCTACTTGATCCCCCAGCAGTTTAACTTTATAAAAGAAGTGGCACTGCCAATTTATGCTGAAACCTCGCTTTTCAGATCAGACATTACTTAAGAAATGTTTGAAGATGTTGATGATATAGCTAAACCTTCGCTAAAGGTCGAAATTTGGATACAAAAAAGGCCGCCTCAGCGACCTTTTTCTGTGTTTGACTAAATGTTGATATTACTCAACGATTTTAGCTACAACACCAGCACCAACTGTACGACCACCTTCACGGATTGCGAAGCGTAGACCTTCGTCCATCGCGATTGGGCAGATTAGAGTAACAACCATCTTGATGTTGTCACCTGGCATTACCATTTCTACGCCTTCTGGTAGCTCGATAGTACCAGTTACGTCAGTTGTACGGAAGTAGAACTGTGGACGGTAACCTTTGAAGAATGGAGTGTGACGTCCACCTTCTTCTTTCGAAAGTACGTATACTTCTGATTCGAAAGTAGTGTGTGGAGTGATAGAACCAGGCTGTGCTAGTACTTGACCACGCTCAACTTCGTCACGCTTAGTACCACGTAGTAGGATACCACAGTTCTCACCTGCACGACCTTCGTCAAGCAGCTTACGGAACATTTCAACACCAGTACAAGTAGTCATAGTCGTATCTTTGATACCTACGATTTCTACTTCGTCACCAACTTTGATGATACCGCGCTCAACACGACCCGTTACAACAGTACCACGGCCTTGGATTGAGAATACGTCTTCGATTGGAAGAATGAACGCACCGTCGATTGCACGCTCTGGCTCTGGGATGTAAGTGTCTAGAGCGTTTGCTAGCTCAAGAATTTTCTCTTCCCACTGTGCTTCACCGTTTAGTGCGCCTAGTGCAGAACCTTGGATAACTGGTAGGTCATCACCTGGGAATTCGTATTCAGATAGAAGTTCACGTACTTCCATTTCTACAAGCTCTAGAAGCTCTTCATCATCTACCATGTCACACTTGTTCATGAATACGATGATGTAAGGTACACCTACCTGACGAGAAAGTAGGATGTGCTCACGAGTTTGTGGCATTGGACCGTCAGTAGAAGCTACTACTAGGATAGCGCCGTCCATCTGTGCAGCACCAGTGATCATGTTTTTAACATAATCCGCGTGACCTGGGCAGTCTACGTGTGCGTAGTGACGAGTCTCAGTGTCATATTCGATGTGAGAAGTATTAATCGTAATACCGCGCTCACGCTCTTCTGGAGCGTTATCGATTTGTGCGAAATCTTTTGTCTCACCACCAAAAGCTTTAGTCAGTACGTGTGAGATAGCTGCTGTTAGGGTAGTTTTACCGTGGTCAACGTGACCGATAGTACCAACGTTAACGTGCGGTTTGCTACGTTCAAATTTTTCTTTAGCCACTTTATATTCCTTTTCTTTCAGGAGTCCTACCACTCGCGATAGGACGGCTTAAGTCATAAGATAAATGTGTTGGAACTCGAAAGCTTAGCCTCGAGCTTCCATCATCGCTTTTGCAATGTTTTGCGGCGCTTCGGTGTACTTCAAGAACTCCATAGAGTAAGAAGCACGACCTTGAGTAGCGGAACGCAAGTCGGTCGCATAACCAAACATTTCAGATAGAGGCACTACGGAGCGAACGATCTTGATGCCGGCCACGCCGTCATCCATACCTTCGATTAAGCCGCGGCGACGGTTTAAGTCACCGACAACATCACCCATGTACTCTTCTGGGGTAGTTACTTCTACCTTCATGCATGGTTCGAGCAACACAGGCGACGCTTCAAGCGCACCTTTTTTGAAGCCCATGGAACCAGCAATCTTGAAAGCCATTTCGTTGGAGTCTACATCATGGTATGACCCATCGTACAAAGTGACCTTCACGTCCAACACAGGGAAGCCGGCTAATACACCGCTCTTCATCTGTTCTTGGATACCTTTGTCAACGGCAGGAATGTATTCACGAGGAACCACACCACCCACAATTTCGTTGACGAATTCATAACCTGAACCCTGCTCTTGCGGCTCAAGTTTCAACCATACGTGACCAAACTGACCACGACCACCGGATTGACGTACGAACTTACCTTCGACTTCAACGGTGTTCTTAATGGTTTCGCGGTACGCCACTTGTGGCTTACCAACGTTACATTCTACTTTAAATTCACGGCGCATACGATCAACGATGATATCAAGGTGCAGTTCACCCATACCTGAAATCAAAGTTTGACCTGACTCTTGATCCGTTTCTACACGGAACGATGGATCTTCAGCCGCCAGCTTTTGCAGTGCAATCGCCATTTTTTCTTGGTCAGCTTTCGAGCGAGGCTCAACTGCAATGGTGATCACTGGATCTGGGAACTCCATACGCTCCAAGATCACTTTGTGTTGATGATCACACAGCGTATCACCCGTGGTCACTTCTTTTAGACCAATGGCAGCGGCAATGTCACCGGCGCGAACTTCTTTCAGCTCTTGGCGATCATTGGCGTGCATTTGTACGATACGACCGATACGTTCTTTCTTCTCTTTAACCGAGTTGTACACCATAGCGCCGGTTTCGAGCACACCAGAGTACACACGCATAAAGGTTAACGTACCCACAAATGGGTCAGTCGCAATTTTGAATGCTAATGCAGAAAATGGCTCTTTGTCGTCTGAATGACGCTCAACCTCACGGTCACGATCGTCAACACCTTTAATCGCAGGGACATCAATCGGAGCAGGAAGGAAGTCAACAACTGCATCCAATACCGCTTGAACACCTTTGTTTTTAAAGGCACTACCACAGGTAGCCAAAACGATTTCGTTGTTGATGGTGCGTTGACGTAAGGCCGTTTTGATTTCTTCTTCGGTTAAGTCACCTTCTTCAAGGTACTTATCCATCAATTCTTCATTGGCTTCAGCCGCAGACTCCACCAAGTACTCACGCATTTCTTCGGCTTTATCTTGCAATTCAGCTGGAATGTCTTCGTAAGTGAAGGTGGTGCCTTGATCGGCTTCATTCCAGTTGATGGCTTTCATCTTAATAAGATCGATAACGCCTTTGAAGTCGTCTTCAGCGCCGATGTTCAACTGGATAGGTACGCAGTTCGCGCCCAAACGATTGCGGATTTGATCCACCACACGGTCAAAATCAGCACCTGCACGGTCCATCTTGTTAACAAACACCATGCGTGGCACGCCGTATTTGTCCGCCTGACGCCAAACCGTTTCAGATTGAGGCTCTACCCCTGATGATCCACAAAAGACGACTACAGCGCCATCTAGCACGCGCAGAGAGCGTTCTACTTCAATGGTGAAGTCAACGTGTCCAGGAGTATCAATGATATTGATGCGATGCTCAGTGAATTGACCGTCCATACCACGCCAGAAAGTGGTGGTAGCGGCAGAAGTGATGGTGATACCACGTTCTTGCTCTTGTTCCATCCAGTCCATGGTCGCGGCACCATCGTGCACTTCACCGATTTTGTGGGACAAGCCTGTGTAAAACAAGACACGCTCTGTGGTAGTGGTCTTACCCGCATCTACGTGAGCGCAGATACCGATGTTACGATAGCGCTCAATAGGAGTGTTACGAGCCACGAAAAAATCCTCTTATTTGACCCTCTTAGGGTTATTTATTTTTGGTTTTATACCAATTCGAAATGACGCTAATGAGACAGTGTAATTGCTTTTTCAAATTTAACATCATTGCGAATTGGCATGTTGCCATGCCAAACCGATGTGAGCCCGAAGGCTCACACACAAAGTCATTACCAGCGGTAATGAGCAAACGCTTTGTTTGCTTCTGCCATACGATGCACGTCTTCGCGCTTCTTAACAGCAGTACCTTTGTTTTCAGATGCATCTAGCATTTCACCTGCTAGACGTAAAGCCATAGATTTTTCACCACGCTTACGTGCAGCTTCAACCAACCAACGCATTGCTAACGCATTACGACGAACTGGACGCACTTCACATGGAACCTGGTATGTTGAACCACCAACACGGCGAGATTTAACCTCTACCGCTGGGCGAACATTTTCCAGAGCAGTTTCAAGGATAACTAGGTGTTCTTCGCCTTTTTTATCAGCAACAACATCCAGTGCCTTGTAGATGATTTTTTCTGCAACCGACTTTTTGCCGTCTTGCATTAGTACGTTGATGAACTTAGCCAACAACTCACTTTTAAATTTTGGGTCTGGTAGGATTTTACGTTGTCCTACAACGCGACGTCTTGGCATAACTATTCTCCGTATGCTTCAGGTTGTTTCCAAAACTGGAATAACAATTGTTTAGTTTGGCCTTACTAACTTAACGGAAAGTTAAGACTTAGGACGCTTAGCACCGTACTTAGAACGGCCTTGGCGACGAGCAGTAACACCTGCACAGTCTAATGCGCCACGAACGGTGTGATAACGCACACCTGGCAAATCTTTAACACGACCGCCACGGATCAAGATAACACTGTGCTCTTGAAGGTTGTGACCTTCACCACCGATGTATGAAGTAACTTCAAAACCGTTGGTTAGACGCACACGCGCTACTTTACGTAGTGCAGAGTTAGGTTTTTTAGGTGTAGTAGTGTAAACACGAGTACAAACACCACGCTTTTGTGGGCACGCTTCCAACGCAGGCACATTAGTTTTAACAACTTTAGGCTTACGAGGCTTACGTACCAACTGGTTAACAGTTGCCATGTAATAGCTCCAATTTCTGTTGAGTTTCCCCAACATAAGGTGTGAAAAATCTATATCCCACAATGGTGGGACGCGGAATTTTAGAAAGCAAATGCCTAACTGTCAAGATTTAGCCAGTTTTTCTCATGATTTTTCCAATAAAGTGAAAAATAATTAACTCATTATCGGTCAAAGTTTGCGATAGGCTGCTAGTTCTTAAAATGAAATATCTGAGGAAATACAATGGCAGGTGCTTCAATAGAGAACCATTCGGCATGCAGTAATTTAGCAAAAGAAACCTTATGTCTTGCCAATTATGTTTCGACACCAATGATAGTCGGCGGCAGTATTGCGGGGCCTCAAGGGGCAGCTGCAGGGTTAGTCATTGGCTCAGCCCGCTATTTTATCGAAGTACAAAATCCATGTGGCCTTGCCGATAGTTCTATTTATCAATTTTTTGCTCGCGTAGCCGATTATGCCGGTCCTGCGTGCTTAATTCTGAGTACAAGTGATGAACTTTATGCCTTAGCTAACAAAGGGGGCGAGTTCTTAGGTTTGATTATTGTTCAAAGTGGGCTCGTAACTTCCGTAAGTGAGGGCCTTGATTACTTTTTTAAAGTAAGTGCTGACGATACCATTCCTTCTTTGAGACAACAATTTTGCCAATTTTTTACCAAAGTTACCGCGACCAGTTTAGCTGCGTTACCGGGATTGGCTATCTATAAGTTGGCGACACTTGGTCAATAACATTTCTTATGTTCTTTACAATAAAAGGCGCCAGTTGGCGCCTTTTATTGTAAAGATTTAATATTCAAGAGTGGCTCACGTTATTAGTAGTGATTGATAGGTTCGGGTTATCTCAATTTATAGAGGAACAATACAATGTAACCACTCTATCTACGCTGTCGCCGTGGGTTAAACTCATTAAAAAGCTCTCGAGTACCTTCACCTACGAGTTTATATTCTAAATTATCATTAAATATATGCAGTGTCATCGCAAGCTTATTCACCCATGTTAACTCAGCTCTTGATTTAACCTCTTCTGCTAATAAGTGGCTTGTGGCAGCTGTCTCTGGCGAAGGGTTTCTTGCATAATATCGTTCTGCCGCAGTGTCACTAAATCGAAGTACATTCCAAACACCCACAGCACCAAACCACTGCCCAATAGCGATAGGAATAGAGATTAAGGGACTCGCTTCCATAAAGTTCAATAACTTGGCCGCGAGTTCTGCGAATCGAAATAATCGAACCTTATATTTGGATTTAGTTTCATCAGCCTGAAATGTCTTAGTTTCATCTTGAGGGACTGTTTTAGTATCAGCCCAATTATCGTGAGTAGCTGTTTGAGTCTGCTCGACACCTTTGCTCGACATTGTTGCTCCATCTCAGTTTAGGTAAATTGATAGAATTATTTTAACACCTGCACTAATCCATTAATAATTAAGGTTTTTTCATTCAGGTACAAAAAAGGCGCCAATTGGCGCCTTTTAAAATCAACGTAATATTAATTATCGTTATTACGAACCAGCAAGATTTAGAAGATCGGCCAAGTTCTGCTCAGCTTCGCTGGCAGAGATTGGTGCTACTTCTGTTTCTTCTTCGGTAGTCGTTTGGTTACGGTTCTGATGATACGCATAACCGGTACCCGCTGGGATCAGACGACCTACGATCACGTTCTCTTTTAGACCACGTAGCGTATCAGACTTACCGCCAACCGCTGCTTCGGTCAATACGCGGGTCGTTTCTTGGAACGATGCCGCTGAGATGAACGATTCAGTCGCAAGCGACGCTTTGGTAATACCTAATAGATCACGTTCAAACGTTGCAGGCGCTTTACCTTGTGCTTCAAGTTCACGGTTAGCAATCTTAACGCGAGATACTTCCGCTTGCTCACCTGGTAGGAACTCTGAATCACCTGCTGATGTGATAGTACACTTACGCAGCATCTGGCGAATGATCACCTCGATGTGCTTATCGTTGATTTTCACACCTTGCAGACGGTATACGTCTTGAACTTCGTTGACGATGTAGTTCGCCACATGGTGAATACCACGTAGACGAAGAATGTCGTGTGCCGCTTCTGGACCATCAGCGATCACTTCACCCTTCTGAACTTTTTCACCTTCGAACACGTTCAGGTTACGCCACTTAGGGATCATCTCTTCGTAAGTGTCGCCACCCTCGGTTGGAGTGATTTGTAGACGACGCTTACCTTTGGTTTCTTTACCAAATGCGATGGTACCTGAGATCTCTGCAAGAATTGCCGGCTCTTTTGGCTTACGCGCTTCGAACAAGTCAGCTACGCGTGGTAGACCACCGGTAATATCGCGAGTCTTCGATGACTCTTGTGGAATACGTGCTAATGCATCACCAACGTTCACATCATCGTTATCTTCCAAGTTAACCAGTGCTTTACCTGGTAGGAAGTATTGAGCAACAACGTCAGTACCTGGGATCATGAGGTCGTTACCGTTGGCATCGACTAGGCGTACCATTGGACGTAACTCTTTACCCGCAGAAGTACGTTCTGCCGCATCGATGATTTGGATAGAAGATAGACCGGTTAACTCGTCAGTTTGACGGTTCATGGTCACGCCTTCAATCATGTCAACGAACTTGATCTTACCCGCCACCTCAGAAATGATTGGGTGAGTATGTGGATCCCAGTTTGCGATGATTTGACCCGCATCGATTGCCGCATCTTCTTGTGCTTCAAGAACGGTACCGTAAGGCACTTTATAACGCTCTTTCTCACGACCCATCTCATCGATGATCGCAAGCTCAGATGAACGAGATACGATAACCAGCTTGCCTTCACTGTTAGTAACAGATTTAGCATTGTGCAGTTTCAGAGTACCTGGGTTCTTAACTTGAACGTTGTTCTCTGCAGATGCTCGAGATGCCGCACCACCGATGTGGAAGGTACGCATCGTAAGCTGCGTTCCTGGCTCACCGATTGACTGAGCGGCAACAACACCAATAGATTCACCTTGGTTGATGATATGACCACGCGCCAAATCACGACCGTAACAGTTCGCACATACACCGAAGTCAGTATCACAGCTAATTACCGAACGAACGATAACTTCATCAACAGACTCTTGCTCTAACTTGTCACACCATGCTTCATCAAGCAGAGTATTACGTGGTGCAAGTACATTTTCAGTACCTGGGTAGAACACATCTTGTGCTACCACACGACCAAGAACACGTTCACGTAGAGGTTCAACAACGTCACCACCTTCAATCAGCGGCTTCATTACTAGACCTTCGTGAGTGCCACAGTCTTCTTCAATCACTACCAAGTCTTGAGCAACGTCTACTAGACGACGAGTTAGGTAACCCGAGTTTGCTGTCTTCAATGCGGTATCGGCTAGACCTTTACGCGCACCGTGGGTTGAGATGAAGTACTGAAGTACGTTTAGACCTTCACGGAAGTTCGCCACAATCGGCGTTTCGATGATAGAGCCATCCGGTTTCGCCATCAGACCACGCATACCCGCTAGCTGACGGATCTGAGCCGCACTACCACGAGCGCCTGAATCGGCCATCATGTAGATGCTGTTGAATGACGCTTGCTTCTCTTCTTCACCGTCACGGTTAATCACGGTTTCAGTCGAGAGATTCTCCATCATCGCTTTCGATACTTTTTCGTTAGCCGATGCCCAGATATCGATCACTTTGTTGTAACGCTCACCCGCAGTAACCAGACCAGATTGGAACTGCTCTTGGATTTCGCGTACTTCGGCTTCAGCGTCAGCAACCAGTGTGTACTTCTCATCTGGAATAACCATGTCGTCGATACCCACAGACGCACCAGATAGAGTTGCGTAGCGGAAACCAGCGTACATTAATTGGTCAGCGAAGATAACTGAGTCTTTAAGACCTAGCTTACGGTAACAAGTGTTTAGAAGCTTAGAAATTTGCTTCTTACCCATGTTTTGGTTCACTAAATCGAATGACAGACCTTTCGGCAAGATTTGTGACAGAAGCGCACGACCAACAGTGGTATCTACGATACGTGTGGTTTCAACTTCTTCACCTGCGTCATCGAACTCAACTTCAGTGATGCGCACTTTAATACGAGAGTGCAGTTCAACAGACTTAGTCGCGTATGCTTTTTCTACTTCATCAGTCGACATGAAGGCCATACCTTCACCTTTACCGTTGATTTTCTCACGGCTGGTGTAGTACAGACCCAATACCACGTCTTGCGATGGAGTGATAACAGGTTCACCGTTTGCAGGCGACAAAATGTTGTTGGTTGACATCATCAACGCACGCGCTTCAAGCTGCGCTTCTAGCGTTAATGGTACGTGAACCGCCATTTGGTCACCATCGAAGTCAGCGTTATACGCCGCACACACCAATGGGTGCAGTTGGATTGCTTTACCTTCGATAAGTACTGGTTCAAACGCTTGGATACCCAGTCTGTGAAGTGTTGGTGCACGGTTAAGTAGCACTGGGTGTTCACGAATGACTTCGTCTAGAACGTCCCAAACTTCACCCACTTCGCGCTCTACCATCTTCTTCGCAGCTTTAATGGTAGTGGCTAGACCACGACCTTCTAGCTTGCCGTAGATGAATGGCTTGAATAGCTCAAGTGCCATCTTCTTAGGAAGACCACATTGATGTAGACGCAGAGTAGGGCCTACGGTAATTACCGAACGACCAGAGTAGTCAACACGCTTACCAAGAAGGTTTTGACGGAAACGGCCTTGCTTACCTTTGATCATGTCTGCCAAAGATTTCAGAGGACGCTTGTTCGAACCAGTGATAGCACGACCACGACGACCGTTATCCAATAGCGCATCCACAGACTCTTGCAACATACGTTTTTCGTTACGTACGATGATGTCTGGTGCCGCTAGGTCAAGAAGACGCTTCAAACGGTTGTTACGGTTGATCACACGACGGTATAGGTCGTTCAGATCTGATGTCGCAAAACGACCGCCATCTAGCGGTACTAGAGGACGTAGATCAGGTGGAAGAACCGGTAGTACTTTTAAGATCATCCACTCTGGCTTGTTGCCAGAAACTTGGAATGCTTCAAGCAGCTTAAGACGCTTGGTGATCTTCTTACGGCGAGTTTCAGAGTTGATTGATGGCAACTCTTCACGCATTTCTTCAATGTCTTTTTCAACGTCAATAGCGCGCAGCAGATCAAGTACCGCTTCTGCACCCATTTTCGCTTCAAATTCATCACCGTACTCTTCTAGTGCATCAAGGTATGCTTCTTCAGTCAGCATTTGACCGCGCTCAAGGCTGGTCATGCCACCTTCGGTCACAACGTATGATTCGAAGTACAGTACGCGCTCGATGTCACGTAGCGTCATATCTAGCATCAAACCGATACGAGATGGCAGTGACTTCAAGAACCAAATGTGGGCAACTGGGCTTGCCAGTTCAATGTGACCCATACGCTCACGGCGTACTTTAGTCTGGGTGACTTCAACGCCACACTTTTCACAAATTACACCACGGTGCTTCAAACGCTTGTACTTACCACACAAACATTCGTAGTCTTTTACTGGACCGAAAATACGAGCACAGAATAAACCTTCACGCTCTGGTTTGAAGGTACGGTAGTTAATGGTTTCTGGCTTTTTAACTTCACCAAATGACCAAGAACGGATCAGATCTGGCGAAGCCAAACCAATTTTGATGCCTTCAAATTCTTCGGTCTTGTTCTGTTGTTTCAGAAACTTTAATAAATCTTTCACGTTTCTCTCCTGAAGGAGTTAAACCGGGTGCCCTGCATAGCAGGACACCATTCATTCAGCCAAACGACGGCTGGGCCATCGTTTATTCCTGATCTAACTCGATATTAATACCAAGCGAACGGATTTCCTTCAGTAATACGTTGAAGGACTCAGGCATACCAGGTTGCATCTGATGGTTACCGTCGACGATGTTCTTATACATCTGAGTACGACCGTTTACGTCATCCGACTTAACCGTCAACATTTCTTGTAGCGTGTAAGCGGCACCGTATGCTTCCAGTGCCCATACTTCCATCTCACCGAAACGCTGACCACCGAATTGTGCTTTACCACCAAGCGGCTGCTGAGTAACAAGACTGTACGAACCAGTAGAACGGGCGTGCATCTTATCGTCAACCAAGTGGTTCAGTTTCAGCATGTACATGTAACCCACGGTTACAGGACGCTCAAACTCGTTACCGGTACGGCCATCAAACAGGGTTACCTGACCAGAAGCTGGCAAGTCTGCAAGTTCAAGCATTTGCTTGATCTCTTTCTCTTTCGCGCCATCAAATGCTGGAGTCGCGATAGGTAGACCAGTCTTCAAGTGTTTCGCTAGGCGTACAACTTCGTCATCAGTGAAGCTGTCGATGTCGACTTTCTGCTGAATGCCTTCACCCAACTCGTACACTTCTTTGATGTAACCACGAAGCTCGGCTAACTCGCGCTGCTCTTCGAGCATAGCGTTGATCTTGTTACCGATGCCTTTCGCTGCCGCACCCATATGAACTTCCAGTACCTGACCGATGTTCATACGCGATGGTACACCCAATGGGTTCAATACGATGTCTACAGGGTTACCGTGCTCATCGTATGGCATGTCTTCGATTGGACAAATCTTCGAGATAACACCTTTGTTACCGTGACGACCTGCCATCTTGTCACCTGGCTGGATAGTACGTTTAACCGCTAGGTAAACCTTAACGATCTTCAGTACGCCTGGAGCAAGATCATCACCTTTAGAGATCTTACGACGCTTGATGTCTAGACGGTTTTCGAAGTCTGCTTTTAGCTCAGCGTGCTGCTCAGCCAATTGCTCAAGCTCAGTTTGCTTGCCTTCATCGCTGATCACTTCTTCAAGAAGTACTTTACCAGCAACACCTTCAACGTTTACGCCAGCACCTTTCAGTAGGTTACGCGCACGGTCGAAAATGCCTTCTTCCAAAATTTGGAATTCTTCAGACAAGTCTTTACGCGCTTGCGCCATGTGCATTTCTTCAATTTCAATCGCACGCTTGTCTTTTTCAACACCGTCACGAGTGAATACTTGAACGTCGATGATGGTACCTTTTACAGAGTTAGGTACACGTAGCGAGCTGTCTTTAACGTCAGACGCTTTTTCACCGAAGATAGCACGTAGAAGCTTTTCTTCTGGAGTCAGCTGAGTTTCACCTTTAGGAGTTACTTTACCCACTAAGATGTCACCGCCTTTCACTTCAGCACCAATGTAAACGATACCTGACTCATCTAACTTAGACAGTGCAGATTCACCTACGTTTGGAATATCAGCCGTGATCTCTTCGCTACCTAGCTTAGTGTCACGAGCGATACAAGAAAGCTCTTGAATGTGAATGGTTGAGAAACGGTCTTCTTGCGCTACGCGCTCAGAAATTAAGATCGAATCCTCAAAGTTGTAACCATTCCAAGGCATGAAGGCGATACGCATGTTTTGACCCAGCGCCAAATCACCTAAGTCAGTCGATGGACCGTCAGCCAGAACGTCACCACGAACCACTGGATCGCCAACTGAGCAACATGGACGTTGGTTGATACAGGTGTTTTGGTTCGAACGGGTGTACTTAGTCAGGTTATAGATATCAATACCTGCTTCACCTGGCTGAAGTTCAGCTTCGTTCACCTTAACCACGATGCGTGAAGCATCAACGTAATCAACCACACCGCCACGGGTAGCTGCAACAACAACACCAGAGTCAACCGCTAGCGTGCGCTCAATACCAGTACCCACAAGTGGCTTTTCAGCTACTAGCGTTGGTACCGCTTGACGTTGCATGTTCGCACCCATCAATGCACGGTTCGCATCATCGTGTTCTAGGAATGGAATTAAAGAGGCTGCCACAGAAATGATCTGTTGTGGCGATACGTCCATATACTCTACTTTGTCAGCAGGCATAAACGTAGATTCACCACGGTGACGACACGCCACTTGCTCTTCTACTAGACGGCCATCTGTATCAACTTCAATGTTCGCCTGTGCAATTACAAAACGACCTTCTTCAATCGCCGATAGGTATTCCACTTCGTCAGTGATCACACCGTCAGTCACTTTACGATACGGAGTTTCTAGGAAACCGTATGGGTTAGTGCGTGCGAATGATGCCAACGAGTTGATAAGACCAATGTTTGGACCTTCAGGCGTTTCAATCGGACATAGACGACCATAGTGAGTCGGGTGTACGTCTCGAACCTCAAAACCAGCACGTTCACGGGTTAGACCACCAGGACCTAATGCCGAGATACGACGCTTGTGAGTTACCTCAGATAATGGGTTGTTTTGATCCATGAACTGAGACAGCTGTGAAGAACCAAAGAATTCTTTAACCGCTGCTGAAATTGGCTTAGCGTTGATCAAGTCTTGTGGCATAAGCTCAGCCAAATCACCAAGACTTAGACGCTCACGTACTGCACGCTCAACACGTACTAGACCAACACGGAATTGGTTTTCTGCCATTTCGCCCACAGAACGAATACGACGGTTACCCAAGTGGTCGATATCGTCCACTTCATCGCCACCGTTACGGATCTCAATGATTTTCTTCATTACCGCAACGATATCGTCGTTAGATAGTGTACCTTCGCCTTCTTCGTTTTCGATGCTTAGACGACGGTTGAACTTCATACGACCCACTTTCGATAGGTCATAACGTTCTGCACTAAAGAACAAGTTACCAAATAGGGCTTCTGCCGCTTCTTTGGTTGGTGGCTCGCCTGGGCGCATCATACGGTAGATTTCTACCAATGCTTCTAGACGGTTAGCGGTTGGATCCAGCTTCAAGGTATCAGAAATGTACGCACCAGCATCAAGCTCGTTGATGTATAGGGTGTCGACTTCTTTAATACCTGCAAGCGATAGATTCGCTAGGTCTTCTAGGCTAATTTCAGCGTTGGCTGAAACCAATACTTCGCCAGTATCAGGATCGATGTAATCTTGTGCCGCAATCTTGCCAACAATATATTCAACTGGCACTTCAAGCTCAGTGGTGTTGGTCTTAGCTAATTGGCGGATATGACGAGCGGTAACACGCTTACCGGCTTCAACCAGTACACTACCTTCTGCGTCTTTGATGTCAAAGCTTGCCGTCTCACCACGTAGGCGATCTGGAACCAATTCCATCATTAATGAGTCTTTCTTAACTTTGAACTGAACTTTGTCAAAGAATAAGTCTAAGATTTCTTGTGTCGAGAACTCTAATGCACGAAGGATGATCGTAGCAGGCAGTTTACGACGACGGTCGATACGTACGAATAACGCATCTTTTGGATCGAACTCAAAGTCCAACCATGAACCACGGTAAGGAATAACGCGTGCATTATAAAGCACCTTACCTGAAGAGTGGGTTTTACCACGGTCGTGATCAAAGAATACACCAGGAGAACGGTGCAACTGAGATACGATCACACGCTCTGTACCGTTGATAACGAAAGTACCGTTACCGGTCATTAATGGGATATCACCCATGTAGACATCTTGCTCTTTGATGTCTTTAACCGTGCCGGCAGCCGCTTCGCGATCATACAGAACCAAACGCAGCTTCACGCGCAATGGCGCAGAATAGGTAACACCGCGGATCTGACATTCTTTCACATCAAATTCAGGCTCACCTAAGGTGTAGCTTACGTATTGCAGCTCAGAGTTACCTGAGAAGCTCTTGATGGGAAAAACGCTACGGAATGCAGCTTCTAAGCCGCGCTCACCAGTTGGATCTTGATCGGTGAATTTCTTAAAAGAGTCTAACTGAATAGACAATAGATACGGAATGTCCAACACTTGTGGACGCTTACCGAAATCTTTACGGATACGCTTCTTTTCAGAATAGGAGTAAACCATGGGGTTCCTCTGATTTAACAGATGTGACCAACACTGAATGGTTAATGAAAGATACCATCAGCACGTTTGCCCATCACCGTTGTAGCAGCCTTAGCCAGTAATCTCTGCCAAGGGTGCAACCAGCCAAAAATCTCTTCCATGACTGGGAATACTTGTGGCGATAAACGGTGAAAATTTCGCCTGCGCTTTAGCGCAAAAAAGCCAGCGGTCAAAAAACCGCCAGCCTACACTCAATTTTGATTGAGTGAGTAAGTCTATATTAGAACTTACTTGATTTCTACTTGAGCACCAGCTTCTTGTAGATCTTTAGCTACTGCTTCAGCTTCTTCTTTAGAGATGCCTTCTTTAACAGCAACAGGGGCAGACTCAGCCATACCTTTAGCTTCTTTAAGACCTAGGCCAGTTGCGCCACGTAGAGCTTTAATTACAGCAACTTTGTTGTCACCGTGAGAAGTAAGAACTACGTCGAACTCAGTCTTCTCTTCAGCAGCAGCACCTTCACCAGCACCACCAGCAACAACAGCAGCAGCTGCAGATACGCCGAACTTCTCTTCCATTGCTTCGATTAGTTCAACAACTTCCATTACTGACATTTCAGCAAAGGCTTCTAAGATTTGATCTTTAGTGATAGACATTAGAAATATTTCCTATTGTTCTGAATTCAATTTTGTTAAGCGGCCAGCAAATAATAATTATGCTGCAGCTTCTTCTTTTTGATCGCGTAGAGCGGCCAGTGTACGAACCATTTTGCCAGCTGAAGCCTCTTTTAGAGTCATCATCAACTGTGCTAGTGCTTCTTCGTAAGTCGGCAGTTTCGCTAAACGATCAATATCAGTTGCAGGGATGAAATCCCCTTCAAAGGCTGCGCCTTTTACTTCGAAGTTGTCTTGCTCTTTAGCGAAGTCTTTTAAAAGACGCGCTGCAGCACCTGGGTGCTCGTTAGAGAAAGCAATCAAAGTAGGACCGGTAAAGCTTTCGCTTAGGCACTCATAGTCAGTACCTTCTACCGCGCGACGTGCTAACGTGTTACGAACAACACGTAAGTAAACGTTGTTTTCGCGAGCGGCTTTACGTAAACCAGTCATATCACCTACAGTTACACCGCGTGAATCGGCTACAACTGCAGATAGCGCACCTTTGGCAACTTCGTTGACTTCAGCAACAATCGCTTTCTTGTCTTCGAGATTTAATGCCATTGGCTTTATGCTCCTGGATTCTACCTAGGGGTTATCCCTAGTATTAACCATACTGAATCTTATGATTCAGTGACTCTTGGTGCAGATGATCCAGCAGAAAAAATTCTATCTGGGGCCTGACACCATCTACGCAGGATAAGTAGTTAAACTTGATTAAGTCTTGTGACACCTACGGTCTTGGATGGAAACCTGTATACGCTCGAGCTGTATTACAGGCTTCAACCCTTGCTAATTCATGAGATTTACTCTGAATTAGGGGCGCAGATTATAAATCAATCGGCGCCACTTGTATAGTGAGAAAATTTGCATTTCCCCACTACGAAATCATTAAGCGATTTCTAAAGAACCTTGCTCTACTGTTACACCTGCACCCATAGTGGTTGAGATAGTAACTTTCTTCATGAAGGTACCTTTTGCAGAAGCAGGCTTTGCTTTCTTAAGAGCAGCCAATAGCGCTTCTAGGTTCTCTTTCAATTGAGCTGGTTCGAAGTCCACTTTACCGATGGTAGTGTGGATGATACCGTTCTTGTCGTTGCGGTAACGGATTTGACCTGCTTTCGCATTCTTAACCGCTTCAGCAACGTTAGGCGTAACAGTACCAGTCTTAGGGTTAGGCATTAGACCACGTGGACCTAAGATTTGACCTAGTTGACCAACAACGCGCATTGCATCTGGAGAAGCAACTACTACGTCGAAGTTCATTTCGCCAGCTTTAACTTGAGCAGCTAAATCGTCCATACCTACAAGTTCAGCGCCAGCTTCTTTAGCCGCTTCTGCGTTTGCACCTTGAGTGAACACAGCAACACGAACTTCACGACCAGTACCGTGTGGTAGTACAGTTGCACCACGAACGTTTTGATCTGATTTACGAGCATCAATGCCTAGGTTAACAGCAACGTCTACACTCTCAACGAACTTAACCGTCGCTAGTTCTTTAAGAAGTGCTACAGCTTCGTTGATTTCGTAGTTTTGAGTCGAATCAACTTTTTCACGGATCACGCGCATGCGTTTAGTAAGCTTTGCCATTGTATTAACCCTCTACTACCAAACCCATTGAACGTGCAGTACCTTCGATAGAGCGGATTTTCGCATCTTCGTCAGCACCAGTCATATCAGCCGCTTTGATCTCAACGATTTCAGCTAGTTGAGCGCGAGTGATGGTTCCCACTTTTTCAGTGTTAGGACGACCTGAGCCAGATTTGATCTTAGCTGCTTTCTTAAGTAAGAAAGACGCAGGTGGAGTCTTAGTTTCGAAAGTGAAAGAACGGTCGTTATATACAGTAATAACAACTGGGATTGGCATGCCCTTTTCCATCTTTTCTGTACGTGCGTTGAACGCTTTACAGAATTCCATGATGTTCACACCTTTTTGACCTAGAGCAGGACCAACTGGTGGCGATGGGTTGGCAGAGCCAGACTTTACTTGTAGCTTGATGTAGCCATCAATTTTCTTAGCCATTTTGACTTTTCCTCAGTTTGGGTTCAAACGCTATGCTGCTGAATGCAGACAGCTCCCCGTAAAACAACGGATGCGGATTATATAGAAATCCGCATCCGCATACAAATCTAATTTGTGCTAAATTTGAGCGCTGTTATATTGCTCGAATTTAGTTTTTCTCGACTTGGCTGAAATCCAATTCAACCGGAGTAGAACGACCAAAGATCATTACCGATACTTTCAGGCGGCTCTTCTCGTAATCCACTTCTTCAACCGTGCCGTTAAAGTCAGCAAATGGACCGTCAGTAACGCGAACCACTTCACCAGGCTCAAACATCACGCGATGAGTTGGAGACTCAGTAGTTTCAGCCAGACGCGCTAAAATCTTATCCGCTTCACGGTCAGTAATTGGCGCTGGGCGATCAGAAGTACCACCAATGAAGCCCATTACGCGTGGAATGCTTTTCACTAAGTGCCAGCTTTCATCGTTCATTTCCATTTGGACTAGAACATAGCCAGGGAAGAACTTACGCTCGCTTTTACGGCGTTGACCAGCACGCATTTCAACCACTTCTTCGGTTGGAACTAATACTTCACCGAAGTAGTCTTCCATATTGTGCATTTTGATGTGCTCAATAAGAGACTTACACACTCGGCCTTCATAGCCAGAGAATGCTTGAACTACATACCATCTTTTTTTAGCTTCAGTCGCTTCTGTCATGCTTGGTGCCTATACGCCAGTGATCAAATTGACAATTTTCATTAAACCCATGTCCAACAACCATAGTACTACTGCAAGAATACCGGTAGCGATCAGAACGATAAACGTCGTGTTAAGAGCTTCTTGACGCGTTGGCCATACCACTTTACGCACTTCAATATTCGCCTCTTTGGCAAATTCTAAAGCTTCCTTACCTTTTACTGTTTGCAGAGCAAAGGCACCCGCAATAGCAAAAGCAACTACTACGCCAATTGCACGAACCAAAACACTGGCTTCACTGTACATTTGGTTACCAATTACGGCAGCAGCAATCAGGATAACCGCTATGCCCCATTTAACAAGGTCCAGAGCATTTCCCTGGTTTTCAGTATTCGTTGTCATCGGTTGTTTCCGTTACTCAATACGACCTGAGTGAAATCTATAGTCTAAATACGTCTATACACAATGAGATGACTCAATGTGTCATGAAACATGGATATTATCGAAATTTTCCGCAGTTTTTCTACAAAAACCTGTGTGACGGGTAAAAAATCGGCCATAGATTGTATGCTTAATCCTGTTAACGATCAAGCCAACAGCGATATTCTCAACTTAAATTTGCTTCATTTATCAACAAATGTGAGTTGATGCGAGGAGAAGATGTCTGTAATGTTATTTGCCTTAGCTAAACACTTCGGATTTTCGATTAACCTAAGTGGTTAGATTAACCGTTTGAGTGACAATGATACGTTCTAATACTGCCATAACCTTTCACCGTTACAAGAGAGGTTAACCGTGCTAATTCGTATCACTCACGGATGAAAATATAATAAACACGTCAGTGATCTTATTAACACACTGCAAAATGGATATGTGCACAATGAAAAAGTCATTCTGTTTAGCGCTACTCAGTGGCGCTATTCTACTGAGCGCCTGTAGCGATAAACCCAACCCTGAAATCACCCTTGCTCCAATTTCTGCTGATGTTCATTACTTAGCGAGTAATGAAATGAAAGGTCGAGCCAGCTTTACTGAATATGCTGATAAAGCGGCCACTTACATTGCCGAGCGCTTTGAAGAAGTTGGCCTGAAACCCTACAACGGCAGCTACCTACAAAAGTTTTCGATATATTTAAGAAGACCGTTATCAACTGACATACAACTGAACGGACAAGCTATAGACCTAAAACAAGTGGCATTTGTAAGTGGTCGCGATGTACTTAAGTGGCAAGATCCGAATAAACTTACTATTTCAGTCGTGGGAGCTGAGGATAATCTTCGTTCCGCGTTCACTAAAGCTAACCAAGAGGGTGGTAATCAATTAATACTGATTAACCCTACTCATAAAAAGCTATTCAAACGCTACAAATCCTACTTCGAATACCCTAAAGCAAAAATGAGTAAAGAAGATAACGGTTCATTGTTTGCGATTCTGACTGATGCCACCGAAGTAAATTCGATCAATATTAACGCCACCAGCGAACTAGAACAAAAACCATTATCCAATGTTGTCGGGGTATTACCCGCTAGCAAATCATCGGATGAAACCATCCTTTACTCCGCACATTACGATCACTTACCGCCTAAATTTAAAGGCGATAAAGAAACCATTTTTAATGGCGCAGACGATAACGCTTCTGGCGTATCAGGGATCATCAGCTTAGCCCAGCACTTTGCCGCTTTAGGAAACAACAAACGTAATTTGATGTTTGTGGCCTTTGGTGCAGAAGAAATCGGTGGCTTTGGTTCAAAGTATTTTTCTACTCATACCGATCCCGACCAAATTGTTGCCATGATCAATTTAGAGATGATTGGTAAGCCTTCAAAGTTTGGTGCAGGTAAATTATGGATGACTGGCTATGAACGCTCAGATCTAGCTCAAATCATGAATCAAGCCCTTAAGCCACTGAATACGGAAATTCATCCCGACCCATACCCTAAACAAAACCTCTTCTATCGCTCAGACAATGCCACTTTGGCTCGTTTAGGCGTTCCGGCTCATAGCTTCAGTAGTACACAAATTGATAAAGATGAACATTATCATCAATCTACTGATGATGTTTCTACTTTGGATTTACAATCATTGACTCAAGTGGTCAAAACGGTCGCAGCGGCCAGTCAGCCACTGGTTTCTGGTGAGGCGACACCAACTCGAATTGATAAGAAGAAGGTAAAACAAGGCGGGAAGATTTTCTAGCTCAGTGTAATGTCATCGCTCCAGTGGGTACTGGAGCGATATTACTAACTTACTTCCACCAGCGTTGCTGATTTTCGCTTTTCAATAAATCAGACAACTCCACTCGCTGCCCTACAATTGGCGTGATCAAACTAATTTCTTTATTATTACTTTCTTTCAAAACTCTATCCAAAGGCTCATGCCAGTCGTGCAAGGCTAAATCAAAGGTACTGTTATGGATCGGCATCATTACTTTGCCTTTTAAATCCAAATGCGCTTGCACACTTTGCTCAGGAAACATATGCACCTTACTCCAACGCTTGTTATAAGCTCCCGTCTCAATAAACGTCAGATCAAAGGGACCGTATTTTTCGCCAATTTCTTTAAAGCCGCTGAAATATCCAGAGTCACCGCTGAAGTATAGATTTTGTTCACCTGTGTTTATGACCCAACTGCCCCATAATGTGGTGTCTTTATCAAATAGCCCTCTGCCTGAGAAATGCTGTGTTGGCGTTAACGTGTATTCAATGCCATTGATGGTATGTGACTGCCACCAGGCCAATTCAATGATCTTATTTTTACTTACACCAACCTCTTCCAGATGCTTTCCTACTTTTAGCGGCACTAAAAACCACTGGGTTTTACTAGTAAGATCAGCTAACGCGCCTTTATCAAGATGATCATAATGATCGTGACTGATCACCACTACATCAATGTTAGGTAAAACTTCAACGCTGAGCGGTGGCTGATGAAAGCGCTTTGGTCCCATCCATTGTATAGGAGAGGCACGTTCGCTAAATACAGGATCAGCCATAACTAATGATCCTGATAATTTAAACAATAAGCTGGAATGACCAAGTTTATACACCACATCTTGGGTTTCTTCATTCAATGCATCGGCATCAATCTCAGTTACTGGGATCGCTTCCTTTGGTACCGCGGCTTTACGCGAAACGGTCATATAATCCTTTAGGATCGCCATCATATTAGTAAAACTGAACCCATCGAGCCATTCTGAATTTTGAAACTTGGTTTTCACCTCAGCAGACTGATTATGTTTATTAATACATGCATTCAACATCACTACCCCCACGCTCACAATTAAGACCGCAATCATTTTGATTTTCATAACCGACACCAAAAGTAAACTACTCGGTGTAGTTTATATATAAAAGATGAAAAGTAAACTCGGTAGTGTAAGATGGAGCTCATTATTTCTTCTAAGCTAGAACCAAATGAAAACTCGTAGCGAGCTCAAACGCCAAGCCATCTTAACTTCAGCCAAGCAGCTGTTCTTAAATGAAGGCGTAGCGAATACCAGCATGGATAAAGTCGCACAGGCGGCACAAGTGTCTAAACGCACCGTATATAATCATTTTGAATCAAAAGAAGTCTTGGTCATCGCCCTATTATCTGATTTATGGCAGCGTGCTCTTGGGGTTGAGATCTTGGATCAGATAACTGAACTCGATATCCAACAGCAACTTCAACACCTGCTTTTAGCAGAAATTCAAATTTTAGGGGAAGCAGAATATCTAGAGCTCTCGAAAGTGGCTTTTGGACACTACCTTTTTAATACTGAAAAGCTGCAGGAGCAAGCCGCGAAATTTCAGCTAAATGAAACGGCATTGTTTAAATGGTTAGAGCATCAACAACAGCAACAAACACTTTCAATCGAAAATGTTGAACAAGCCGCGGAGCAATTACATAGCTTAGTTAAAGGTCAATGTTTCTGGCCACAATTGATAGGGATTAAACCAAATTTGAATCACACTGAAATGCTACAGTTATCAAGGGACACCACAGCTCTCTTTTTAAGTCGATATCTAAAAATAGATACAAGCATACCTGTAGTTAAATAAACAGCCAAAAAACTCATTGTTAGTGTTAACATGATGTTGCATAAAAACAACATCATTTTTCATAGCAAGGAATAGCCATGAGCACGTTGGATAGTACTACACCCAATACCCGTATCGCACAAGCCAAATTTACTGGACAATCCGGTGAGTTTTTCAAAATTTGGATAGTTAATCTGTTACTCAGTATATTAACCTTAGGGATCTACAGCGCTTGGGCCAAAGTACATACCAATCAATATTTACATGGCCACACTAAATTAGAAGACCATGGTTTTCGTTATCTTGCCACTCCGCTGCAAATTCTAAAAGGTCGCCTATTAGCGGTATCTGTGTTTATTGTAATTACCATCTTATCTTCACTAACTCCCATGCTCGCGTTAGGGATGAGTTTGTTGATATTAATTGCAACGCCTTGGCTTATCATGCAAAGCATTAGATTTAACATGCGCATGACTTCTTATCGCAATATTCGGTTTTCTTTTAAGGGGAACTACTGGGAAATCGTTCTGAATTTTTTGTTACTTCCTATGCTGGCTTTATTCTTTACTCTTGGCATCGCCTTACCTTGGGTTCATCAGCGAATTGATAAATACATTTTCGACAATCTCAGTGTCGGCGGTCAGCCCTTTAAACTGAATACTGATGTTGGACAATATTATGTTGCCGCTCTTGTCGCTATTGCGATTATGATGGCCGGGATAATTACGATAGTCATTTTTGCAGTAGGCTATGGCGTGGTCATTGCGCAAGCAGGAGATGGAGCTGGTGAACAATTAACTAACACCTTAATGGGGTTAATCGTTTTGCTTTATGCAGGGCTTTTACTTCTCAACTTTGTCGCTATCGCCGTTTCTCGTGGTATCGTCCTTAAACACATCATCGGCTCATTAAAGATAGAAAACGTTGCTACGTTCAAAACTGATATGTCATTAAGTGGCTATATAAAATTGCAGCTCCTTAACTCGCTCATGCTAATTTTGTCACTTGGGCTTGCTTACCCAGTAACCAAGATCCGTACTCGACGTTTTGTCGCACAACACATCCAAGTCCAACTCACTGAACAAGCAGACACCTTAGTCAACGATGTTCAAGGGAAAGATCCTGCCTTTGGTGAAGAAGCGGCAGGCTTCTTTGATGCCGACTTATCATTTACTTAAGGACGATGCATGTTGCAGGTTAGAGGAAAATATCAGCTAGCTGAAAGCGCGCAATTCCGCGATGCGATTGCCAAAATGAATGATCAAGGTTTTGTGCGCATTATCGATGCTGAAACCTTAGCCTTGATAACAGATGCGAATACGGATGCATACCGCTACAGCGATGTGATCCCCAGTTTGCCAACTGAATTACTTTTTCATAGCGGCTGTCGGTTCATTCCCGACTTAGCCGAATGGACTTGGCCAACACAACACTCAAAAAGCAAGCTACTTGCTTGGCTAGAAACACGTTGGACTGTCGTTCTTGCTTCTCTCATTATCATCCCAGCCTTTATGTGGGTGATGACGACTAAAATCCTCCCTGCGGCTGCCGATGCCGCCGTTCCGCTTCTGCCAGAGGTTGTTGCTAAGAAAACCGGCCAGCAAACACTAACCGTCATGGATAGGACGCTGCTTAAACCTAGCCAATTAACGATTGAAGAGCAAAACAAGGTTGATCAGTTGTGGCAACAAGTACTAAAGACCACGAACGATCCTCTCGTGAATACTGAGCTGCAATTTAGAGATTCAGCCATCGGCGCGAATGCTATGGCGCTACCAGATGGCACAGTGATCGTCACTGATGACATTGTAAAGTTAATGGAAAAACATCCAGATGCATTACAAGCCGTATTACTACATGAAATTGGTCATGTTCATCATCAGCATGGGATGAAGCAATTGGCACGCTCGACAGCCATTACTATGCTATTTGCACTGATGTTAGGCGATATCGAGGGCGCGGGTGAAATGGTGATTGGTGCTGGAGCCAGTTTACTGCAATCGTCTTTTTCCCGCGATATGGAAACACAGGCCGATGAGTATGCATATTTGATGCTACCGAAATTAGGCAAATCTAAACAGGCTTTTGCAAAGGCACTGACGTTATTAGCAGAAGCTCACGGAGAGGAGTTATCTAAAGGCAAAGTACATCACTGGTTAGAATATTTACAAAGCCACCCCGATATTGAAAAACGGATCTCAAATAGTAGCAATTAAGATTACTGCATATCAGAGGCCATAGAAGGCCTCTAGACTCCTCAAGTAAGACTTGAGTATTTTGTGCGTTTTATAAAACGAAATCATCTAACTCAACTACTCTTAATAATGCTCATTCTGATTGAGTCGAAAGGAGTAACTCAAATGAAACTTAAGGATCTATTTTTCATCCTATTGTTGATTCTAACAATATCAGCCTGCGGAGATAAGGATAATAACGATTCCTCTGTTCCTGTATTGAAATCTCTTTCTGGAAAAGTCATGGTGGGATCAAGTTATTTAAAAAATGCCAAAAGTTGCCTAGACATAGATAATAATGCACGTTGTGATGAAACCGATATCCAAACTCAATCAGATAATAATGGCAACTATCGTTTTACGGAGATCCCAGAAGACGTCTACAACACGACGCCCTTAATCGCAGAAATCTCGAACAATACGGTCAACGTCCTGTCAGGAAAATCTATCACTAAGCCTTTCATTATCTCTGCTCCAGCAAAGTCAACAATAATAAGCCCTCTGACGACATTAGTTCATCAGCTCGTCGAATCTGGAAAAGAAATAAATGAAGCCAAAAAGGACATCAAGCAAAGACTAAATACCAGTCTCGATCTAGAAACTGACTATATCGTCGCAGAAGCAACATCTGAGCCCAATAATGCTTCAGATGCAAGGCACATACGAAGTGTGGCTCATATTATCGCTGTTAATCTCGCAAACGGATTTGAAGCGGTCTCTGCCACCTCTTCCCAATCAATAGAGCAACAAAAGGTATCATTACCTGATGATGTATCACTGACAGTTGAAGAGCTCATGTCTTTCTTAGCTTCAAAGCAGATGAAGTCAATGGACGCAATATCTAAAGCGGCCTTTCAATTCGATAACAATGGTCGGGATTTCAATTCAGATACAATAAAGGCGTCACCGATTTTACATCAAGCAATGAACCCATTTCCCTCCGAATCCAACTCAAACATCAATCGTCAGCGCATGGCCGATCTGCTTACAATGATAAAGAAACAAAGTGCCAGTCAAGCCATAGATGTAAACGAACTTTTAACAAGTCCACTGTATAGCATGAGCTTTATATACAATACCCCAGCACCTGCTGCTCAAATCGAATCATTTATTCTTGATATATCAACAAATAACTTAGTTCATGAAGTGAGCAAATGGAGTTTTGATAGCAGTACGTTTTCCGCCCCAGTTTCACCTGAAGCACATCACTTTTTAGTTTACGCCGAAGGAAACTGGAGTAGACCAAACAACCAATATCAAAAGGCCACAAATAACGCAGAAAACTCTCTGTTATTAGTCAATAAAACGATGCCAACATTGAGTATTGAAATCACAGCCAATGAATACGCCCTTGGAGGGACACCTATACAATCACCATTCGTTGGGGACCCTATGCTTAGGTTCTTTCCCAATATGCTAAACGACAATACAAAATTTGGAGATGGTGCCAAAGGAATTGAAACAAACATTACTGCCAAAAACTCAGTTCTTAAAGTCAATAAAAAGTTCGATTGTACTGAACCAGAAACCCCCACCTTAGAAACAACTTGTTTTAGACCATTTATGCTAAAACAAGCTGAAGAAACCTATACACTTTTTCCTACAGAGTTAAGTCAACTAATCTCAAATCAACCATCTGAAGGTAACCTTAATTTATTAACAGGCCCAATTGTGGCTCAAGACGGCAATGAATATATTGTTGCCGAACTGCTCCCCATCCCTTCGCAACAAAGCAGCGGGGAAGTGAATTACTATCTCGTGCAGCAAGGCTTTCAAAATGAAAGTGAACCTACTTTTAAAGCATCGACCCAATTATTTGCTAAAGGTCGATGGAATGAAAACACTAGCCCCTCGGAACCTGATTCGATAATAAACCTTAATTTGCCTGCTAACGTTATGGCAGTTGACAACAGTGGTTTTGCAAAGAGGCATAATATCTATATTGAGCTTGAAGGAAGGGTCAGGCAGGGCAATAAATTACTCGCAGGGCAGCGCTTACCTTCGCCAAAGCTCATACTTAACAATCAAGCGAAGAGCGATGTGATTTCCAACTTGGCCACCAAAGAGTTTGACTTTGTAGATGCAGGCTTGTTCCTTGATTTACAATTGCCGAGATGCGTAACAGGAGATACATTTAACGACTCCGATTCAGAATTGAATTTTAGTACAGACAAAGATTATGCGTTGGCCGTCAAAAAATGTACTGACTTTATGATTACTACAAATCATAAAAAACAGCCTGGATTTAAAACACTTGGACCCGTTTTAATTTCCGCTCGTCCTAATGGGGAAGTAGCAAGAAGCTTTTTTACTGAAAGCCTTCTATCAGAGCAATGGCAGCCTGTACTTTGGGGAGAGTTTGTTGATGCAAAGCCTACACAGCGCTTAGCCCACTGGCGAGTAGATAACAACAACCGCTCACAAATAGAGATAAGGGATGATAACCAGCCAATAGAAAGACTAACCATGTCTTTAGTAAACAGAAAAGAAGGCGTTATTTCCGTTAAAACCTTCCATGAAAAGCAAGTATGGGGAGCGATTGATGGTACAAAAGGCCGAATTTCCAGTAATTTGTATCAGATAATTACATTCGATGATTCAAAACGATTAACCATAAAAAAAGCCGCTGATTAGCGGCTTTTTCTGTGTTCAACTAAATGTCGATATTACTCAACGATTTTAGCTACAACACCAGCACCAACAGTACGACCACCTTCACGGATTGCGAAGCGTAGACCTTCGTCCATCGCGATTGGGCAGATTAGAGTAACAACCATCTTGATGTTGTCACCTGGCATTACCATTTCTACGCCTTCTGGTAGCTCGATAGTACCAGTTACGTCAGTTGTACGGAAGTAGAACTGTGGACGGTAACCTTTGAAGAATGGAGTGTGACGTCCACCTTCTTCTTTCGAAAGTACGTATACTTCTGATTCGAAAGTAGTGTGTGGAGTGATAGAACCAGGCTGTGCTAGTACTTGACCACGCTCAACTTCGTCACGCTTAGTACCACGTAGTAGGATACCACAGTTCTCACCTGCACGACCTTCGTCAAGCAGCTTACGGAACATTTCAACACCAGTACAAGTAGTCATAGTCGTATCTTTGATACCTACGATTTCTACTTCGTCACCAACTTTGATGATACCGCGCTCAACACGACCCGTTACAACAGTACCACGGCCTTGGATTGAGAATACGTCTTCGATTGGAAGAATGAACGCACCGTCGATTGCACGCTCTGGCTCTGGGATGTAAGTGTCTAGAGCGTTTGCTAGCTCAAGAATTTTCTCTTCCCACTGTGCTTCACCGTTTAGTGCGCCTAGTG
Organism: Parashewanella tropica; assembly: GCF_004358445.1. Lineage (NCBI taxonomy): Bacteria > Pseudomonadati > Pseudomonadota > Gammaproteobacteria > Alteromonadales > Shewanellaceae > Parashewanella > Parashewanella tropica. Next base: position 98,710 of record NZ_CP037951.1, on the reverse strand, counting down.
CAGAACCTTGGATAACTGGTAGGTCATCACCTGGGAATTCGTATTCAGATAGAAGTTCACGTACTTCCATTTCTACAAGCTCTAGAAGCTCTTCATCATCTACCATGTCACACTTGTTCATGAATACGATGATGTAAGGTACACCTACCTGACGAGAAAGTAGGATGTGCTCACGAGTTTGTGGCATTGGACCGTCAGTAGAAGCTACTACTAGGATAGCGCCGTCCATCTGTGCAGCACCAGTGATCATGTTTTTAACATAATCCGCGTGACCTGGGCAGTCTACGTGTGCGTAGTGACGAGTCTCAGTGTCATATTCGATGTGAGAAGTATTAATCGTAATACCGCGCTCACGCTCTTCTGGAGCGTTATCGATTTGTGCGAAATCTTTTGTCTCACCACCGAAAGCTTTAGTCAGTACGTGTGAGATAGCTGCTGTTAGGGTAGTTTTACCGTGGTCAACGTGACCGATAGTACCAACGTTAACGTGCGGTTTGCTACGTTCAAATTTTTCTTTAGCCATGATATGCCTCAGTTCAACCTAAGTTAAGGTAGTGAAAGTCAATATTTATGTATAGCAAAACTTCGACGCAGTAATTTTGCATCGAACGAATTTTAGATTCAAGGTAATGGGAGCGAATATTGAAGGCTGGTGCTGATAGGCAGATTCGAACTGCCGACCTCACCCTTACCAAGGGTGCGCTCTACCAACTGAGCCATATCAGCAACTTGAAAATGGAGCGGGCGGCGGGAATCGAACCCGCGTTATCAGCTTGGAAGGCTGGAGTAATACCATTATACGACGCCCGCGCAACCTAAATAAGGCTACCAACTACCTAGAAGAATGAAATGGTGGAGGGAGAAGGATTCGAACCTTCGAAGGCGGAGCCGTCAGATTTACAGTCTGATCCCTTTGGCCACTCGGGAACCCCTCCATCAATGGTGCCGGCACCAAGAGTCGAACTCGGGACCTACTGATTACAAGTCAGTTGCTCTACCAACTGAGCTATGCCGGCGCATCATTTCGGAGTCGGATATTAGGTAAATGTCGCCCTAAGTGCAATAGAAAATTGCAAATTATCGAAAAAAAAGTGCCAAATGCTGATTTTTTCAGCTCAAAAAGACCGTTTTGATGAAAAATACACCTTTAAAATTAACAAGCTCCTATTTGTCCAGTGTAATTTTCATTGTCGCTTGCATATGAATAAGGTAAGGTGCGCTCAAAACAATTTTATATGTTCTAGGAAAGTAAATGATCTCAGCACAATCTGCGTATCAGGCTCTGTATTTTGCCTTTCAACGTCAGCAATGGCGTAGTTTACGTAATTCTGTGCCTCTTACGCTGACTGAAGCTGACTTAGAGAATTTAAAAGGGATTAACGAGCGCTTATCGCTCGCTGAAGTGACCGATATTTATCTGCCGCTGAGCCGCTTATTAAATTTAATTGTGCAGTCTAAGCAGCAGCGTAGCCAAGTGTTAGATAAATTCTTAGATCATGTGCCACAAAAAACGCCTTACATTATCAGTATTGCGGGCAGTGTCGCTGTCGGTAAAAGTACCACTGCTCGTATTCTTCAAGCGCTACTCCAACATTGGCCTGAACACCCAAAGGTAGAGTTGGTGACTACTGATGGCTTTCTTTATCCACTTAAGGATCTCAAAGAAAGAGGCTTAATGCAGCGTAAAGGCTTTCCTGAAAGTTATGATATGAAAATGCTGATTGATTTCATTTCTGATGTGAAATCAGGTAAACCTAAAGTCAAAGCCCCACTTTATTCTCATATCAGTTATGACCGCTTACCGGATTCATTTTTAGAAGTCGAACAGCCTGACATCTTAATTTTAGAAGGGCTTAATGTTTTACAGACAGGGTTAGATACCGATACGCCAGATCATCGACCTTTCGTCTCAGACTTTGTCGACTTCTCTATATACGTTGATGCCGATTACGACTTATTAAAGAAATGGTATGTGGATCGCTTCTTACAATTTAGAAGTGGCGCTTTCGCCAACAAAAACTCGTATTTCAATCATTATGCGAGTCTTAATGATGCGGCGGCAACCGATATTGCTGAAAATATCTGGGAAAGCATTAACGGCCCAAACTTACTCAACAATATTTTACCGACTCGAGAACGGGCTCATTTAATCCTGCGCAAAGGGCAGGATCATTTAATGAATCAGGTTTTATTGAGAAAATAAGTAAACCTAGCTTGGGTTAACTGTGTGGGCGTAAGCTGATCTCACCGCCCACAAAAGACTTCACCTCACCATCATGCTCTAACAAAATCCCACCTTGTTCATCAATTCCACGACAAACTCCTTCAACGTGGTTTTCACCCATTTCAAGACGGATCACTTGGTCTTTATATAAATCAGTTTGCTGCCAGCGAGATAAGAATGGATTCAGCCCCTGAGTTTCAAATACCTTGAGATCGGCAACCAGTTGTTGATGAAATGCGATGGCAAATTCTGTTTTGCTTGGAATATCCATATCAACTAAATCTGACCACGGCTGATCAATTTGTTCCGCCGAGCTTGATGGCATCACAAAGTTAACCCCGATACCAATGACGATTTGGCATTCTCCGTCTGCTTGCCCAGACATCTCCACCAAAATCCCAGCTAACTTTTTGCCATTCAGGTAAACATCATTGGGCCACTTTACCGCTAACCCACTCACGCCGAGAGCTTCTAACGCCGTCACCAGAGAGCAACCTACGACCAAAGAAAGCCCCATGGCTTGAGCCATGCCTTGTGGGAAATTCCAAAACACAGAACCATAAAAATGGCTGCCATACGGCGATACCCAATTGCGTCCACGACGGCCGCGACCAGCCGTTTGATGTTCAGCAATACAAATATCACCGGATTTCAACTCACTGGCATGCTTCATCATAAAGCTGTTGGTTGAATCAATTTCATCAAAGTAAAAACAGCGCCCTTGAATTGCTTCTAAAAGCTGCTTTTCATCCATCAATGGCACAGCTTTTTGAAGTTTGTAACCTTTACCTTTTACGCTAAAGATCTCCACACCCAGCGTTTCCAATGCATCAATATGATTACTGATGGTCATGCGACTGACGTCTAATTGGTTCGCTAACTCTTCACCAGATATAAACCCTTGATGTTCAGTTAAAGCCTTCAGTATTTGTCTTCGGCGTTGCCATTGTTCAGCCATTGATGGTGATCTCCCCATGTTGTCCTATTAACCGTGGCTCTGGCTCTAATTCAACGCCAAAGGTCTGTTTAATTTGCTTAATAATATATCGTGCTAACACGATGATATCTTCGCCTTTCGCTTGACCACAATTGACCAATACTAGCGCTTGTTTATTATGCACAGCCGCTTGACCAAGCTGATAACCTTTTAAGCCTGCTTTATCAATAAGCCAACCCGCAGCAAGCTTCATTGCATCGCCGTGTGGGTAAGCAACCAGCTCAGGAAAAGCATGCTTAAGTCTTTGGTGATGCTCAATACTGACAATCGGATTTTTAAAAAAACTGCCCACATTTCCAAGTAACTTGGGATCAGGCAATTTTTCTTGCCTCACTTTACATACCAATTCAAAGATATCGCGTGCAGCAACACTCTGCGGATCAAGCGCTTGTAGCGGCCCATAGTTCAAAACCGGCTTCCAGTCTTTCTTTAACTTCAATCCAACCTGAGAGATCACTACTTTACCTTTAAGCGCTTGCTTAAAAATGGAATCTCGATAGCCAAATTGGCATTCATCAGCCGAAATCCTTGTGACCGATTGAGTAGCAACATCCACATATTCAACCCAATCACAGACCTGAGCAAACTCAACACCATAAGCACCAATATTTTGGATCGGCGCAGCGCCGACAGTGCCTGGAATTAAGGCGAGGTTTTCAAGCCCATTGATATTACGTTCAAGGCAATGCTCGACTAATTGATGCCAATCTTCACCTGCGGCAATAGATAAATAATGGAAGTCATCATCAGTAGTATATTCAATTCCTTTGGTTACCATATGCAAGATAACACCCGAAAAATCGTCACAAAGTACAAGATTACTTCCCCCTCCGAGTACTAACCAAGACTTTTTATTTTTTGAAAGTACGCTGATTGCCCCTATAAGCTCACTCGTAGATGTGATCTTAACGAGCTCAGAGCAAGACTGACTAAGTCCAAGCGTATTGTATGAAAGTAACGAAATTTGGCTTGTTGTCATAGTGACGATTTTTGGTAAATAACAGCCATTGTACTGACTCAACAGCTGTTTTTCAGTATTTATGATTAATTTTGCAGACTTTGGATATGCTTGCTTAAGCGCCGGATAAAATAGCCACAAGCCATTATGGAGAAGACGGCTTTTGTTATATCAATCCAATCTGCCGAATCCACTCTAGGATTAAAGACAAAGTACCCTAAGTTATATCCTGTGATACTAATAAATCCAATTGTCATAAAAAAATAAAATAGAAATTTGCACATATAATTTAATCCTTTAATTTAAGATCAAGGTCAACCCAGCACCTAACATCATCCCAATCAATAAAGACACCACGACCAACCAATAGTGTTGCAGTTTGTTATTGGATTTTGGGCGCTCCTCTTTAGTGCTGGCTAAGTTGATAATTTGAGAGATGTCAGTTTCGAAAGCCGAAGCAATCCCCATCGCTGTATCATTTGAAGCTGTTCCATAGCGTTCAACACGTTGAATAGTCCGTAAACTTACCCCACAGATTTCCGCAAGATGTTGTTGTGTCCACCCTTTTACGAGTCGATATTGTTTAATTGTTTTTGCATTAACATCCATTTCTACACCCTTGATCCATTAACCCAAAAACCTTGCCGCCAAGAAACCTGTTATTAATCCAATCATCATCCAAAGTAATAACTCTTTTACCACGACCTTTTTGGGTGTTTCGGGATGCTTATACGCTATTGATTGAGTCTCAACATGAGCACCATCTTCTATCAGAGTGCATTCTAAATGCCCTTTCAAAATATCTACTGCATTAAACTCAATTTCATAAGGAACCTGACCAATGTCAAAGTGGTGCACGGATTTACGCCGATAAGATCGCCCCTCACTGACAATTGAACCGTCTAACTTAATGACTTCTTTCCCTGTCCAACATGATCCCCAAGCAGAAATTGCTTTTCCATTTACCATAAAATTAAACTGATACCCTTCAGTGAACAGTTCATTGCCCTTTACTTTTACTTCGCTACTCATATCCATTTCCTTGTAAAGCACTGATTGCTGATGATAATAAATAAAACTATTCAACAAAAAAGCCCTGCTTTATGACATGGCATCAAACTAACACATGACACTTATACGCCATCATAATAAAATCAATGAGTTAGTTAAAACCTCTAAGCACTATAAAAGGAATTTATGAATTCAATTATCATTCTTGGAAGTAGTAGCCCAAACGGAAATACACATTTAGTTGCAAACGCTATAAGTACAAAAACTAATGCGAAGCTAGTCAGCTTAAGCGATTACAACATAAAACCATTCGATTATAATTTTAATAATCAAGACGATGACTTTCTTCCACTGATTTCAGACATACTCAAGTACGATCGGATTATTTTTGCAACGCCGGTATATTGGTATGCACCGAGCGCGCAAATGAAATTATTTATGGATAGGCTGTCTGACCTACTCAAAATTCATAAGCCGCTAGGCAGACGGTTACGCACGAAACAAACAGCAGTGATTGCAACAGGAAGTGATCGCCAACCTAAACCTTGCTTTGAAGAAGTATTTATTAATACTTTTGATTACTTAGGCATGGATTATCAGGGGATGTTGTACGTCAGCTTTGATGATGTCACCCCAGAGTCAGCTTATCAGCACAAGCTCAACGACTTTTTAAGTCAGTGCACTGTCGAATTTTGTCTAGGTAACTGATAAGTTAAGTTAAAGGGCACCGCAATTTCAATCAGTTTGGGCATGGACAGTTGGGCATCTCTGTTTTGCCGTTTTTCAATATATTCATGCTCCAAGCATTGACTATTTAACATCACGTTCGCCTCTTTTTCCTCTTGTACTGTTACTTCATAAATGGGCTTTTTCCCTTCCTTAGGGTAATCGTGGCAAAGGTGAATATGATAATGCGGTGGAAAGTCATACAACTTATGAATGGAGTGAAAAAGTTGTTCGGCACTGCCATCTGGGAAATCCACTCTAGACGTTCCTCGACTAGGTGCAAATAGAGTATCACCAACAAAAAGATGGTCTTCAATTTTATAGGTTAGTGAATCTGGGGTATGCCCAGGAGTGGCAATGACTTCAATTTGAGTGGAGTTAAATGGCAAATGCGTTGAGTCATCGATAAATAGATCATAATCAGCTAAATCATGCCCATTCAGCTTTGGCTTCCAATGCTTGTATACTTGTTTGATGTTATTTGAAACGACGATTTTCCCACCACATCTAGCTCGTAAATAAGACGCCGCCGATAAATGATCGGCATGGATGTGGGTTTCTAAAATATACGTTAAATTAAGATCTCTCTGCTCTAACTGCTCAACGATAGCTTCGACTGAATTTGTCCTGATCGATTGAGTCTCACCATCATAATCAAGAACAGAGTCAATTACGCAAGCATCTTCACCGTCTATCATTAAATAACTCAAGGTTCCTGTCGAACGATGAAAAAAGGTTTTAATTTCCACAGGTTAGATACCTCACAAGAAAGCGTAAATAAAACCTAGCAAAAATAACAGACGAGATATAATGAAAAAACGTTAATCATCAATGGTAAAAGCAAACTTCGGTAAGCAATTACCAAATAATAACCTCTCACAGATACAACTCTACGAAGCACTAATCAATATACATTTGTGATATCTGAAATACTGTATCTTCAGGCATCAAGAGCATAAAACTGTAGCTGTCAATTACTCACCGTGGTTAAGCTGCAGTTAAGCTCACTAAGACTACGGTACTACTGAACACATATCTCAAAACTGATGGAATCGACTAACGATTCAACACCAAAAGCCTCTTACTCAACAGCAATCTTAGAAATAATTTACCTTCTTAAACTGTCAAGGTTTGGAAAACTGGTTAAAGATTCAAATCACAGACACATCAACAGAACAGGAGTAGGACCATGCTATTTCAACACATACTTTTCATTGCCGCTATGACTGCATCAGTTTGTAGCCATGCCGAAACTCATCACACTAAAGTGAGTTCTACCACAGTTACCAATTTTTCTAATTTCCACTCTGGTCAAGAGTATTGTGCAGATCAAGTAAGCAAGGATCCAAAAATACAGTCATGTATGCCGATATATAACGAAAATAACAACGCCTTTCTTAATATTGAGTCAAAAGTAATAGGATCTCCTCAGCCCGTAGCCCCTGGCACAGTTTTCACCGTAAATGACCATCATGAAACCGATTCAATAAACTTTGTTGTTACAAATGCTGTAGCGAACAAAGTCATATTCTCAGGTCCGGTATACGACATGTTAGGGATTATTTGCGACTATAACAGCTGTAAGCCTTGGAAATAATGAAAAGTGAGGTAGATAATCCAGCGGTCATACTTTGTGTGATCGCCATGATACTTCATTCCGTCAGTTGTTTCGCTGAGGTAATGAACAGCCATAATTCCCAAGCTGAAAATAACTTTGAGGTGTTTAACTCAGGACAAGAGTATTGCGACTATCAAATGGCTAATAACCCAAATATTAGAGCATGTATGCCGCTATTTAATGCAAGCAGTCATACTGCAATAAGCATACAGACAAAAGAAGATGGGCCAAGTCAAAAGCTAGCCCCTAAAAATATATTGCCATCCTATTTTTATGACAATAGAGAATCGTTCAATATCATTGTTAAGAACACTGAAACTAACCAAACGATCTACTCAGGACCTATCTACACAATTATTGGCTTAAGTTGTGACGACTCGAACTGTAAGCCATGGAATTGATACCCATGAATAACAGACACTATCTAGATATCCCATTATCCGAATAGTATTGGAGGGTAAGTATATGAAACGATATTTTAAAAGCCGACTTACTATTTCGATTATCACACTATTAACTGCAACCAACTTGATGGCAAATAGCTCTCTTAAACTACTAAGTAAGGAAAGTAATCGTGCTCAACATTCTCACAACTTTGCATTACAAGCAGCTCCAACTTCTGGCAAAGACTGGTGTACCCAACACAAGTTACTTTCAAACTGTTTCCCACTGAACAATCAGCTAAATAATAGCATTCATGTCTCAATCCCTGAGTTTAAAAATGAAATCGATTTTCCAGCAAATGTGACGTTAAGGTTTGCCGATGTCGCCAATCCACCAAAAATAAAATCGTGTAAGGTTACCATTACAAGCAATAAGACTCATAGCGTCATATACCAAGGAAACTTTAATGACATGGTGGGGCTGATATGCAGTGATAATGGAGGTAAAAGCTCATGTAAAGCTTGGGAAGAATTCAAGTAAAAATTCTGAAGTCAGTGCGTTGAGCTAACAAAAAATGTTTAGATTAGGTTAAAGCTAGGTTAAATTAAACGGATGGTCTATAGCGAGAAAGGATGAGCAATTGCTGTTATTACTGGTTTACGTTTCCATTGCCATTGGCATCTCCTTCTTATGCTCTATCCTTGAAGCGGTGTTGCTGAGTATTACGCCTGGTTATCTTGCATACTTAAAAAAACAGGGGAAGCCATCATATAAACCGCTGACAACATTAAAAGGCGATGTTGATAAACCTTTAGCTTCAATTCTTACCTTAAATACCATAGCTCACACTATCGGTGCGGCCAGTGCAGGTGCACATGCTACTGTCGTTTTTGGCAGCGAATGGTTAGGGGTATTTTCTGCAGTTCTGACCCTAGGCATTTTATTGCTTTCGGAGATCATCCCAAAGACTATAGGTGCGACATACTGGCGACAACTCGCCCCTGTCACTGGCTATATACTGAATTGGTTAGTGTGGGTTTTAACTCCATTTGTATGGATATCAAGTATTGTCACCCGATTCGTTTCACACCAAAAGCCAGAGCCTCAGCTTAGAGAAGAGTTATCTGCCATTGCTTCCCTTGCGGGCGAAACAGGTGAGCTCGATATCAGCGAGTCTAAACTATTTGAAAACATACTCACTTTGAGACAAACCGCCATCAGCAAGGTGTTGACCCCTCGCACCGTCGTATTCCGCGTATCAGATACCTTATCGATCAATGAATTTTTCACTCAATACACTAAAAACCCGTTTTCACGCGTATTGGTATACCATGAAAATAAAGACAATATTGTCGGTTTTGTTCACAAGCTTGAGCTTTATAGGTATCAACAGCAACATGGCGGCGATGCCAGCATTGGTAGAGTATTACGACCCATCTGCGCATTATTTAAAACCATGCCTTTAGGGACAGCGCTCGAATTTATGCTTAGCAACAAACATCAATTAACTATCGTAGTTGATGAATATGGTAGCTTAAATGGTGTTTTATCACTTGAGGATATTTTTGAACATATGCTGGGTGAAGAGATCATGGATGAAGTCGATAACACCCCAAATCTCCAACAAGCCGCTCACAAGCGTTGGGCAAAATGGAAACAAGAACACAGCGTGATTGATCCGAGAGATGAACAGAAAAGCGATTGATTAAGCAAAGCTTATTGAATATATGGTACGGCAACATCCATTAAATTAGGCCTAGCAAGTTTAGCGTCTCTTGATAATTGCTTTCATTTCGCACTACTCCAGATGGGTAATGGAATGCAGACTACGCATACAACTTTCTATATTCCCCATGTTCAATTGAGTCATTATCAACGAACAAACACGAAAAAAGCCCTAGCATTTCTGCTAGGGCTTTCTCTTATTTGGCGTCTGGCAATGACCTACTCTCACATGGGGAAACCCCACACTACCATCGGCGAGGCTGCGTTTCACTTCTGAGTTCGGGATGGATTCAGGTGGGGCCACAGCTCTATTGTCACCAGACAAATTCTGTTATTTAACATTCGGAAAGCTGTTTGTGTTTCTCAATGTTCTCGCTTCATTAAGCGCTTTGTATTCTTACTAAGGTTCAGCTTGTTACTGTAAAACCCATTAGGGTTGTATGGTTAAGCCTCACGAGTCATTAGTACAGGTTAGCTCAACGCCTCACAACGCTTACACACCCTGCCTATCAACGTCCTGGTCTCGGACGGCTCTTTAGAGACCTCTAAGGTCTAGGGATGACTCATCTCAGGGCTCGCTTCCCGCTTAGATGCTTTCAGCGGTTATCGATTCCGAACGTAGCTACCGGGCAATGCATTTGGCAATACAACCCGAACACCAGCGGTTCGTCCACTCCGGTCCTCTCGTACTAGGAGCAGCTCCCTTCAATCATCCAACGCCCACGGCAGATAGGGACCGAACTGTCTCACGACGTTCTGAACCCAGCTCGCGTACCACTTTAAATGGCGAACAGCCATACCCTTGGGACCGACTTCAGCCCCAGGATGTGATGAGCCGACATCGAGGTGCCAAACACCGCCGTCGATATGAACTCTTGGGCGGTATCAGCCTGTTATCCCCGGAGTACCTTTTATCCGTTGAGCGATGGCCCTTCCATTCAGAACCACCGGATCACTATGACCTACTTTCGTACCTGCTCGACGTGTCTGTCTCGCAGTTAAGCTAGCTTATGCCATTGCACTAACCACACGATGTCCGACCGTGTTTAGCTAACCTTCGTGCTCCTCCGTTACTCTTTGGGAGGAGACCGCCCCAGTCAAACTACCCACCAGGCACTGTCCTCAACCCCGATCAGGGGCCAGAGTTAGAACATCAACACTACAAGGGTGGTATTTCAAGGATGGCTCCATGCTATCTGGCGACAACACTTCAAAGCCTCCCACCTATCCTACACATGTAGGGTCAATGTTCAGTGCCAAGCTATAGTAAAGGTTCACGGGGTCTTTCCGTCTAGCCGCGGGTATACGGCATCTTCACCGCAATTTCAACTTCACTGAGTCTCGGCTGGAGACAGCGTGGCCATCATTACGCCATTCGTGCAGGTCGGAACTTACCCGACAAGGAATTTCGCTACCTTAGGACCGTTATAGTTACGGCCGCCGTTTACCGGGGCTTCGATCATGAGCTTCGACCTAAGTCTAACCCAATCAATTAACCTTCCGGCACCGGGCAGGCGTCACACCGTATACGTCATCTTGCGATTTTGCACAGTGCTGTGTTTTTGAT
>NZ_CP037951.1:0-82500 GCF_004358445.1 Parashewanella tropica | reverse complement strand
CCCACAATCTGCTGTATTTCTTCTTTAAGTAATGGAAAGTGGGTACACCCCAGTACTAATACATCAATATCAGTGCCTTGTATTTCGCTGAGTTGTCTTTCAAGTTCCATTGTCTTTATCGGCTTAGCCTCCAGTTTACGCTCGGCTATAATCACTAATTCATTTGCAGAGAATAAGCTCACTCGACAACCCTTGGCATAATTATCAATTAAGGTTTGGGTATAATCTCGTTCAATCGTACCCGGTGTGGCTAACACACCAATATGTTTGGTTTTCGATTGCAGCGCAGCGGGTTTGATGGCAGGAACCACTCCAACGACAGGAATATCGATTTGCTGTCTCAGTTCGTCCAAGATCAAGGTACTGGCAGTATTACACGCTATCACCACCAAACTTGGAGTTAGTTTGTTTACCACAGACGTTATGAGCGACACTGCACCAGAGATCAATTCATCTTCGGCGAGTTTTCCATAAGGTAAGCGCGCATTATCAAAAAGATAGTAATAAGCATAATCTGGCAGCTGCTTTTGGATTTCACATAGAACACTAAGACCGCCAACACCGGAGTCAAATACTAAGATGGACTGTGGCAATGTAACCTCATTTGTTTTCAATCGTGGACTTTATCGCCTAGTAGTATAATAATTTGCGCCCAATTTTACAGATGATGGTGAGCAACCTATGAATTTTGCCACAATGGATCCGCTGCACTACGATCAGCAATTGGATAATAAGAAACAACGTTTACAGGCTTTATTTGCTGAGTTTGACGCACCAGAGGTTGAAGTCTTTGCTTCAGAACCTCGCCATTATCGTATGCGTGCTGAGTTTCGAGTTTGGCATGCTGGTGATGATCTTTACTATTACATGTTCGACCAAGGCACCAAGCAAAAAGTCCGCTGTGATCAGTTTTTGCCTGCCAGTAGCTTGATCAACAAGCTTATGCCTAAGCTGATGGAGGCACTTAAGCCCAACCCGGCTCTGCGTCATAAGCTATTCCAAGTAGATTTTTTGTCGACACTTAGCGGTGAGATTTTGGTATCACTACTGTATCACCGTCAACTCGACAGTGAATGGCAACAGCACATTCAACAATTAAAAGAGACTCTATCTTCTGAATTTAAGATCAACTTTATCGGTCGTGCTCGCAAGCAAAAAATCTGTGTGGATAAAGAGTACGTGATTGAATCTTTGCCGATTAATGGCACTGACTATATCTACAAACAAGTCGAAAACAGCTTTACTCAACCGAATGCGAAAGTCGCTTGTCATATGTTGGAGTGGGCATTGGATGTGACCCAAAACTCTACAGGTGATTTGCTTGAACTGTATTGTGGCAATGGCAATTTCTCGATTGCGCTTGCACAAAATTTTGAGCGCGTATTAGCTACAGAGCTCGCCAAGCCCTCAGTGGATGCCGCGCAGTACAACATCAAAGAAAATAATATTGATAACCTTGATATTATTCGTATGTCGGCGGAAGACTTTAGTGATGCGTTGGCGAAGAAGCGCCAATTCAGACGTTTAAAAGATGTGGATTTAGACAGCTATAACTGCAATACCATTTTTGTTGACCCACCGCGTGCAGGCTTGGATGACAATACCTTGTTTATGGTGCAAAACTACGAGCGTATTTTGTATATCTCTTGCAATCCAAGTACCTTGGCAGACAACTTAGCCACACTTGCGAAAACCCACAAGATCACACGTTTTGCTTTGTTTGATCAGTTCCCATACACCGACCATATGGAGTCAGGTGTATTGCTAGAACGTCGCTAATCCTCTTTTGGCGCTCGCTTTTCCATTTTCTGGTGAAGGGTGTGAGCGCCATGGATCACGATCCGCAGTTGTAATACCAATTGTTGCGCTAATTTTTTCCGTTCACTGCGCTTCATATCTAATGCCGCTGCGCCAGCGTTAAATACTAAAGTCACTAAAGCTTCGGCTTGAGCACGGGCAAGCTCATAGGTTCTGTGAGTAGTTTGCTCAGTATAATGAGCTAGTTCAGAGATAAAGTGTTCAATCTCACGGGCAACAGCTGCACGAAACGGCGCGGATGTTCCTGAACGTTCGTGAAGTAAGATACGAAATACGTTGGGATTAGACTCTAATACTTCCATAAAAGTATCGACGGAAATTTGAATAACACTGCCACCCTCTTCGGCACGTTGGCGACCTTTTCTCATCATTTGACGCAGTGCTAAGCCACCTTCATCAACCATAGTAAGTCCGAGTTCATTCATATCTTTGAAATGTCGATAAAATGAAGTTGGAGCAATGTTGGCTTCCCTTGCCACTTCTCGAAGACTCAAGCTAGAAAAACTTCGCTCAGCACTGAGCTGATTAAACGCCGCATCCACTAATGCGCGACGCGTTTTCTCTTTTTGTTGTGCTCGGATCCCCATGTTCACCCTTGATGACTCTGCCAAAATCTAACTATTAATCTGCGGTCAGACACTAATGGAATCACCCTTTTTTTGCAAGTGTATCCAAACTGCGGTCTAAATGTGCAATGAACAAACTTTAACCACAATTAGTTAGTTTAAAAGTTAAAATCCTTAGCCCCATGAAATGTCTTCGAGTAATGACTTTTCAAAACAACGTGTTAATTGAGGTTTACCATGTCAACGTCACAAATCGAAACTCCACAATCGAAAATAGGTGAGTGGGAATTTGTAACAGATGATGGCGGTGAGAGCACAACGGTAGATATAGAGCGATCTCTAGTCGAGAATATAAACGGCCTCAGCCTACAAGCGACAAGACTTGAAAAAGACCTCGAGCAATTAGCCGAACTTTGGCGGCAATATGCTTTGAAGGAAGTACCTTCTTCTACATATGTCTATTTAAATACTGCTTTTTCACAGTTGGTAAATGCTGGTGTTGAACATCAGTATGAGCTTCAGTTAAAGGGACAGTATGTCTCTCAACTGGTTTATTTACTCATGGATGACCATATCCCAGCAGAATCTAAACAAGCGTGTTTAATCTCAATGAGCCGACTTATCAAAGTTAGCCCTAATCGTGTTCCTGACTTTAGATGTCATGTTGCCTACTTACGCTGTACTAAACATAACCTCCATAGCGCCTATACTTCAGCAGAAACAAAAGCGATTGAGACCATTAATCGCATTTTCGGGGCTCAGTTCCCAGACTTTGATAAGGCGAACCTGCCCGCATGTACTGCGATATATGGCTTGCAGATTTCAGAATGTAATAACGAAACAGATACCTCATCACCTCTAACTGAAATTCAACAAGAGTTTTATCTGCAATTAGTGACGATTTTTTATACCCCTTTTTATCTGGCACGCCAATTTGGAAATGAACAAGCCCCCGTACTTTCAGCACTATTAACAAACACGCCCCATAACGATGAGATGCTATTACTCGCAGCCCCCTGTCAATTAGCCATAGTACTTTGTCACGTAGATGTAAAAAGCACGTCATTATCGTCAATCCAAATTCTCGATTCCGATCAAACGTTAGTGACCTTCGATTCACTTTTTTTTGCCATTCAAACAGAAGAACCTCAGCTAAACCATCAGCTATGCGGTTCTATTAGTCCATCGCTCATGCCGCAGCAAATGCCTTTGCCATTGTTACTTTCTCTGCAAGACAGTGTTACGGAGCAGATATCTGATTATGAAATGGCAAAACAATGGGCAGGCTATCTTAATGAATATTGGGTGAGTACAGAACATCAGTGGATCAAAGCCTATTGCGCCACCATGCTTGGTAAACAATTGCAACGCTGTCATGACCACGACAGCTTAGTGCCTTTTGAAATGACTCAAGAGGATCAAGATTTACCGACCCTTATGGGTACACTTTCAACCAAGATACAACGTTTAAAAGTAGAACTGCCAGGCGAACAAACAATAAAGCAGTCATCCACCCTATCGGAACTTTTTGAAAAAATACAAGCTAACCAAAAGATAGGTCTCCCGCTAGATAACCCACATCACTCACAAGCCATAGCCAGTCATTTGGACACCTTATCTCCGCAATGCGCCTGTGATAATCAAACGGTAATAGCTTTTGCATCCTTACTTGATGAACATCAGGCGCCATTATCTCTAAAAGAAGCCTTCATCGACTATGTCTGTAGAGCACTCTCACACCAAAAAACCATGGTGCATTCAGCAGCAGAGCTTATTAACTATCAACACACAGTTGATGAATTCTCTCAATTAGCCATCTTTTCAGATACAGAGCATGAATTGCAACCACTCTTTTTTGAAAGGGGTGCCATCAATCAACTTTCAGTCAGTGAAGTAAATGCACTTCCCAACGAGTGGCTTGAGCTGCATTATGACGACCCAAAAGGTATGCAAATTTTGCTTGTACTCTCGCTCAAATTACCAAGTAAGCCTCTACAAGATCTCGTATTATCCTTGAGTAAGAGAACCCCCATCATCTCATGGAAAGATGTATTGGCTGCCATTGACGATTCGCATTGGCTAGAAGCTAAGCCAAAGTTCGTCCAAGCGCTATCCCTCATCAAAGATGAAGAAAATTCAGTTTTAATCTTTGCCATTATATCTGGCACAAGAGTCGCTTTACTTAAGTCATGGCTTGAGCAATCGTTACTGAACATTGAACAAAGAGATGCGGTGGGTAACACGCCATTGCACCATGTATGCCTGCAAGGAAAGCAACAAGTTTTAACCTTGTTGCTTGAGCATAGCTCCAATCCATTGAGCAATAATCAAATCAATCCTACTGGCGACACACCTTTACATATTGCTACCCTGTATCAACATCTTGAGTGCGTTCAAGCACTATTAAACAATAAAGACACTGACGCAGGCGCTGTGAATAGCTTAACTGGAGAAACCCCACTTCACTATGCCGTAAAAAAACAAAACGAAGCACTCATCACGCTCTTTATTAATCACGATGCCGCATTGCTTGAGGTACAGAACAATGAAGGTTACTCACCTATCGCGCAGGCAATAAAGTGGCACCCTGACTCGTTTTCAGTGTTAATGGCGCACCCCAAATTTAATCCTAATGTTGCAGTGTATAAACAACAATCAACTATCGCTTTTACACTTAATTTAAGGAAAGATGAGCTCTGCTGTCACTTATTGCAAAAGTTCTCAGAACTACAGCTCAATGACCGATACTTACTTCATATTGGTGTTCATTGCCCGAATGCATATGCACTATTACTGCCCAAACTCAGCACTGAAATAAATCAGCTTCACCCTCGTGGCAGTGCGCCCCTTCATCTAGCCGCAGCCTCAGGTAATACGTCAGTGATACAACTACTACTGCGAGCAGGTGCAAACAGACAAGTGCTTACTCTAGAGCGTCAAAACGCTTTGTTTTTTGCTTTTCATTCAGAGCACCCCATTGCAGCGCTTGAAGTACTATTAACACAAGGTGTAATGATAAAATCTCCTGACTTTACCCCACTGTCACTGCTTAAACATGCGGTCACGTTTGACAATGCTCAAGGGCTACAATACCTCATCGAAACCCCATTACTCCGCACAGCTTTCATTCAAGCGGTACTTTCCGATGGTAATGAGCTTAATTTATTGCACTGTGCCATTGAGGATGACGCCTATGCTTGCGTCAAATATCTAGCCAGCTCTGAGATACTCAGCTTGAATATAGGCATCAGTAAAGGAGAGCATACGGGTTTAACGCCTCTGATGTTAGCTGCAAAATTGAATAAAGGACATGCTGTTAAAGCCCTGTGCGAAGTTTGTCCAGAGGCTTATTTAACAGCCAATAAACAAGGATACGCTGCAGCGCATATTGCTGTGATCCATTCATCGATAGAAGCACTTCAAGCACTGATAACCGTGAATGATACGTGCCTGAAAGGCATGGCCACGGCTAAAGGGGTCCATTTTCACTTAACTCCACTACAGTTAGCGGCTCATCTAGATAGAGCAGAAGCTGTAGAAGCTATATTAGTTTGGGCACCCGACTCAATAACTCAAATAGATAAGAGAGGATTTAGTATTGCACATATTGCCACTGAGTCTAGTGCGCACAATGTGCTTAAAATACTGCCGAAAGACTGGTTTGATTACGCAGTAGAGAAAGAACCTTATGAGGGTTATACCTGCTTACACCTAGCCGTTGAACTTTCATGTATAAACAGTCAACACTTAGAGACACTTGCATTATTGACCCAATTAGGTGCCACTATTGATAAAGCCACAACCAGAATCAACTATACCAATAAGAGCGGTTGGAGATGGCAAGCTTCCTCAACACGATTAGCACCGATAACGCTGTGTGCCGTACATGACAATCTTCAAGCAGCAAAAATATTAATCCTAGCGGGTAGCAAGCCTTTAAGCCTTTTGAGCAAAGAGGATTGGGAATTTCTCATATATGACTATGCACGCAAATATGTTGATGAACGTTATCCTCTAGATAAAACCAACAAAAAATATTTACTGAAAACCATTGTCGGTGATTGATTCAATAAAATAAATGCTAATTCTTGACCCTTACGCCATTGCAAGCTAAATTAGCGAACAGTTGTACGCTTAAATTTAAAAAATTAAAAACTAATGAAAAAACCACCTCTGATTTGGCTTAACGTCATACTATTTGCATCAACCCTGCTTGCTGCCGTCATCTTGGTTCCTTGGCGAGGGATCACTCATGGATTTGACGGCTTAGAATGGCTAACATTTGTTATCTTATGTTTCTTCAGTGGCCTGTCGATCACAGCAGGTTATCATCGTCTTTGGTCTCATAAAGCTTATAAAGCACATGCAATCGTTCGCTTTTTCTATGCTTTAGGCGGTGCTCTAGCGCTACAAAACAGCGCTTTGCATTGGTCATCAGATCATCGCATTCACCATAAGCATGTCGATAACAACGACAAAGATCCTTACTCGGCTAAAATGGGTTTTTGGTATAGTCACATTGGCTGGATGCTGCGTGAATACCAAGCCCATCGTTATCACGACTACAACAATGCCAGAGACCTACAAAAAGATAGCATCGTCATGTGGCAGCATAAACATTACCTATTGCTAACCATTTTGATGAATATTGGTCTGCCACTGTTTTTGGGCTGGCTAAATGGTGACATTCTGTCGATGCTGCTTCTCGCTGGTGTATTACGTCTGGTGGTAGGTCATCACACCACTTTCTTTATCAATTCCTTAGCCCATATCTGGGGTAAACAAACCTATACCGATAAAAACACCGCTCGCGATAATGGCTTTTTAGCGCTGTTCACTCACGGTGAGGGTTACCATAACTTCCATCATATTTTCGAAAACGATTATCGCAATGGCATTCAGTGGTGGGATTATGATCCTACTAAGTGGCTGATTCGCTTCTTAAGCTACCTTGGGCTTGCCAGTGATTTACGCAAAGTACCACAAGAGCGTATCGAAGCGGCGAAATATCAAATGCAGCTGTTAAATACCAAGCAAAAAGTCGGACACTTACCTGAAGCCGAAGAAATGCTAGCAAAACTGCAAGCCGAGTTTGAACAACTTAAAGCACACCTTGTCGATTATTATCAAGCGAAAAAAGCCGTGTTAGAGGCGAAACGTAAACAGGTGTGTCATCTAGAGCTTAAAGCACAAATGGAAATTTCAAAGATCCGTTTCAAACTGCAAAAACATAATTGGAAGATGTTAACCGCAAGCTATTAATTGCTTTATCATCAAACACTAAAGGCTCTTAATTGAGCCTTTTTTATTGCTTATTCTCTGATATAGTGGATTAACTTTTGTTCAATGGATACCACTTATGTCATCAGAGCAAATTCGCCTCACTCAATACAGCCATGGCGCCGGTTGCGGCTGTAAAATCTCTCCTAAAGTCTTATCCAGTATTCTCAGCTCTCAACTCCCCAGCTTTACCGATCCCAATTTGATTGTTGGCAATGAAACCCGAGATGATGCTTCGGTGTTTAAGCTCAACGACACTACAGGCATCATTAGCACCACTGATTTTTTTATGCCAATAGTGGATGATCCTTTTACCTTTGGTCGCATTGCCGCCACCAACGCCATTAGCGATATTTACGCCATGGGTGGTCAGCCTATTATGGCAATAGCCATTTTGGGGTGGCCAGTTAATACCTTAGCACCTGAAGTCGCCTCTCAAGTCATTGATGGTGGTCGCTACGCCTGCCAAGAGGCTGGAATAGCCCTTGCGGGCGGACACAGCATTGACGCCCCTGAGCCTATTTTTGGGTTAGCGGTAACAGGGCAAGTCCCACTAAAACACTTAAAGCAAAATTCCACCGCACAAGCGGGTGATAAACTCTATCTCACTAAACCTATTGGTATTGGCATCCACACCACAGCTCAAAAGAAAGGGTTACTAGCCAAAGAGGATGCGAATATGGCCATTGATGCCATGTGTCAGCTCAATACCATTGGTAACCATATCGCCAAATTGGATGGCGTTCATGCTATGACTGATGTGACAGGCTTTGGTCTCGGAGGACATCTCACTGAGATGTGCCAAGGCGCAGATCTGTCAGCGATTTTACACTTTGACTCCATTCCCGTACTTTCTCAGACTCACAAATACCTTGAACTTGGTTGTATTCCCGGTGGCTGTGAGCGCAACTTCGACAGTTATGGTCAACACTTGCCAAAACTTACAGATACTGAAAAAGCCATGTTATGCGACCCACAAACCAGTGGCGGGTTATTGATTGCCGTTTCTCCAGATACAGAGCAAGCCCTTCTCGAGCTTTTTGAACAGTACCAACAGTTCGCCACCTGTATTGGTGAAATGACGTCTGCCCCATCAGCCCCTCTTATTCAGCTAAAAGGAAATCAACGATAGTGGCCAATATTGTTCCCAAAACTGAATACCGTAAGATTTTTTTAGAAGAACGTCCTTTAATGGATGTTCGCGCTCCTGTTGAATTCCAAAAAGGCGCCTTTCCTCATGCCACCAGCTTACCGTTAATGATCGATGCTGAGCGGGCGCAAGTGGGCACCTGTTATAAACAACATGGGCAACAAGCCGCAATCGAACTTGGGCATCAATTAGTATCAGGAAAGGTTAAGCAGCAGCGCATCGAGGCTTGGAGTCAGTACATCAATCAACACCCAAATGCCTATTCTTATTGCTTTCGTGGCGGGCTGCGCTCACAAGTCACACAACGATGGCTTGAGGATGCTGGCGTTGATATTTCTTATATTGAAGGTGGCTATAAAGCCATGCGCCAGTTTTTGATTGAGACAATTGAAAACGCATCCCAAAAACCGATGATGATATTAAGTGGCAGTACAGGCTGTGGTAAAACCGAGTTTTTATCTAAACGCCGTGAAGCTATCGATCTTGAAGAGCTCGCCAACCATAGAGGTTCCAGCTTTGGTCGGCATATCACAGCCCAGCCTACGCAAATCAATTTTGAAAATGCGTTGGCGGTACAACTACTTAAACATCACGCTCAAAATTTCCCTTTTTTATTATTGGAAGATGAAAGTCATTTGATTGGTCGAAGCTCCCTACCTAAGAGCTTTTATTTATCGATGCAACAGGCACCAATAATCGTACTAGAAGACTCTTATGAGCAACGATTACTGCGATTACTAAAAGAATATGTGATTGATATGCATGCAGGGTTTGTTGCCAAGTTAGGTGCTGATAAAGGGTGGGTAACTTTTGAGGAGTATTTACTGACTAGCACAGATAAGATCAAAAAACGTTTAGGCGGTAAAGCTCACAGTGAAATTAAACAACTAATAATGATCGCGCTCAGAGCACAGCAAAGTCAAAATAGCACAACCGAACATTTAACTTGGATTTCGCCACTGCTAGAGAAATACTATGATCCTATGTATGAATATCAACTAAGTAAAAAAGGGCAGCGAATTGTATTTAAGGGCGACACCGACCAAAGTTTAAATTGGCTAGACAATAAAATGCTCCGCATTTAAACAGAGCATCAAAGACATTGCACTTCAAAACAAACTTTAATCTGTTAGTTATCGATATCTAACAAAATAACTTGATTGACATAGTTATCAAAAAAGCTGGATCTTATCTTTAAGTTTTGTTTTCTAATGTCAGCTAATTTTTTTCGGAAGTCATTAAAGTTACCATCATAAAAATAGCCATAGACAAACGCATCTAAACTATTAGCAGGCCCCGAAGCAACAATCCTTCGTCTAACATCTTCAGGTAAATCCATATCAGGAATAACACCTTGTAAAGGCGCTCTTAATTGCCAACTAAAGTTATTATTTGACAGCTCAAAAATAAAAGCGTTATGTCCTTCACCTAAATTTCTAAAATTATAGTTGGTTGCAGAATCTGATGTTAATCCCTGAAAAATTTGTTGAACTTGCCCTAACATTTGATTTTGATTAAGAGTCAGATCTAAATCATAACTCGTTTTATCTTTATCTAATTTTATTCTTCGATTCGAGCTATATGTGAATCTGCCAATATCGCTAGATTGTGAAACTCTATGCTTTCCATTCAAATAATTATGTTCAAACAGCTTAGGAAAGAATTGAGTCGTATCAATATTGCCTCCAAAGACTCGATTTTTCCTACCTTGTTCCGTCTCTGCGAATGTATAAATATCATGTAATTGAACATTGGAATTAATGCTTAACCTTGTACCAACATGCTCTTCACCAGTAAAAATAGATTGAGGGATAACAATAGTATTGTCATTAACATGCTGATTTAAATCCAAAGTAGCAGCGAAGTCTGTAGAGCCCGTTGTTTTATTTTGTGCAGATAAAGCGATGGTTTTATATTTTCCATCAATTTTACAAAATTCCTTAGTTCTAAGATAATTATCTGTTGGTCCTTGTATGAAGTCTCTCTCATCATATCTTATGCGGTAATTTGGATATTTTAAATTAATCACCTCTCCAAAATTGAAAGTGAAATCTTTACATTCACAATTTGTGTTTCGTTTTTGATAATCAAAGACGAAGTACGTCCCTAAATCTACAGGCTGCAACTCTAACTCAGACTCTAATGCAATCTTACTTTTAGACTCACTTAATTTGTCTTCCATTAACACGGTCAGGTGCTTCGTCTTATCATTCCACGGAATTGATATTTTGCCATTAGCATCCGATTTATACTCTTTCAGGACATTACCATCCCTACCGTGTGTAAAAAAACGCACACCCGATGCAGGAGCATTAATGCCACACTTAGAGCTATATAATGTTGTTGCAGTCACATATTCTGTTGGTATTTGTGACCCTTGATTTCCACCATTTTGAGATTTATCACCACTTGATCCCCCCCCACACCCCACAAGTAATGAGGTAAATACTCCTACACTTAACTGATATAACCCTGTTTTCATATTTCTCTTCCCATAAGAACAAATAAATTAGCACACTCAAAATGTTATCAATTTGTTTCAAAAAGAGCTAACACTCTTTGTTGTAGTGAATGTCTTTCAACGTCTCTCCCATCTTCCACTTCACCAATCGTCACACCAATCCTTGACCAAAAGCGTTTCGGCGGTGTTGTCAGCGCATGCCCGCCTTTATGGCTGAAGAATGAGCCCCATAGCCCAGTGAGTGCCATTGGCACAACGGGAACTGGGTCGCGCTCTAAGATCTTATTGATACCCGGTCGAAACTCGCCAATTTCACCATCCGATGTTAAGCGCCCTTCTGGGAAAATACACACCAATTCTTCATTGTTGAGTGCTTCATGAATGGACTCAAATGCTCGGTCGTAGGTTTCACGACATTGTTTTGGTGAGCAGATAGGGATAACGCCAACATGACGGAATAAATATTTAAGCACTGGCATTTCACTGATGCTTTTGTCCATCACAAAACGGATTGGTCGCGTAGAAGCTCCCATCAATACTAAGGCATCCATATAGGTCACATGATTGCACACCATAATAGCCGCACCTTGTGTTGGGATATACGCTCGTCCAGTTACTTTCACTCGATACAAAATATGACTCAATACATAGCTTAAAAAGCGCATTGCGAATTCAGGGACTTGGCTATAGACATATACCGCGACAAAGAAATTAGCGATCGCCAGCAAGAAGAACAGCTCTGGAATGGTCCATTCAATGATGGATAACACCACTATACCCAATATCGCTGAGCCCACCATAAACAAGGCATTAACGATATTATTCACTGCGATGGCTTGCGCACATTCTGAAGGCTTGGTACGCGTTTGAATAAAGGCATACAAGGGCACGATAAACAAACCGCCACTGACGCCGATCATGGCTAAATCAAACATTAATCGGTAATGCTGGCTGTTTTCAATAAACGCTTTGAAGTGATACACGAATTGGCTATCGATAGGCGCAGGTGGAATGGCCCACAATAAATCCATACCAAAGATGGTAAGACCGAGAACACCAAACGGGAGAACGCCAAGCTCTACATGTCCGTACGAAATCCTCTCACACAACCATGAACCTAATGCAATACCCACTGAAAACAGTGCCAATAATAGTGAGACAACCGTGGCATCTGCATACAAATAGACTTTGGCAAAATTAGCAAACTGAGTGAGGTAGGTCGCTCCTAAAAACCAAAACCAGCTGATGGCAAGTACTGCATTCCAAATCGGTTTATCGGCTTTGACTTGTTTGAGCAAGGGTAATGTGCCAGAAAACGGCCGAAATGGCACTTTGACGGGCATCGAGGTTGGTGGCAGTGATGGAATACTGCGACTGCTGAGGTATCCCAGTACAGCAAAAAGAACAACCGATGCAGACGCAATGACAAGACTATTGTCTTGCGCCACGATAATGCCCGCACTCAAGGTGCCGACTAAAATGGCTAAAAAGGTGCCCATTTCCACCCATGCATTACCTGATACCAATTCATCCGGCTTTAGCGCTTGCGGTAAGAGTGAATATTTAACAGGACCAAAGTATGCCGACTGGGTTCCCATCATAAACAGCAATAGTAATAATAAGGTGCTGCTACTAAGGTACATGGCAATAGCGGCACACACCATAATGCTGACTTCTAATAATTTAAGCCTTTGTATCAATTTAGCTTTATCAATATTGTCAGCAATTAAACCCGCATGAGCAGAAAATAAGAAAAAAGGTAAAATGAACAGTCCAGCCGCTAAGTTCACAAACAAACTGATGCCCATATTGGTTGCACCGAGCTGACTGTAAGTGACCATTAAGATCAAGGCATTTTTGTATATATTGTCATTAAGCGCCCCAAGACATTGGGTAATGAAATAAGGAAAAAATCGACGTGAAAGAAACAT
Source organism: Parashewanella tropica (assembly GCF_004358445.1). Taxonomy (NCBI): domain Bacteria; kingdom Pseudomonadati; phylum Pseudomonadota; class Gammaproteobacteria; order Alteromonadales; family Shewanellaceae; genus Parashewanella; species Parashewanella tropica. The sequence continues at coordinate 69,294 of NZ_CP037951.1, read as the reverse complement.
CTCAATCCTAGAGTTGTTATATTGATAGTGTAAAAAAGTATCAACCTCTTACTCAAACCTCAAGGATTTAACACTAAGATTGTTACTTAGATTGATGATAAGCCCGCAAATCTTTGGTATATGACCCCACGCGCCCAATAAGTAAGTCTTGATGCTTGCTATCTAACGTATCATGAATATTTTTCAATTTATTGAAATTTGATTCGTGCTGTTTTTCCACCACTCTATCTATCAAGCTTTGTTGCATTTCACTCGAGTCTATCGTGTAACAGCCACTGAAATATCGCTTTCTGGTTTCAGGATCTTTCAAAGCCGCTAAGAGTAAGTTAAAAAATTGAGAGGTTTGCTCATTCTGCTTCATCGTAGCCCAGAGTTGGTGCCGCTGCTGCTTTGTTAGGCTCAACAAAACATGATGCTTTGTATTTATGTTTTTATCCTTTAAAAACAACCGCCAATTAAACCAAGATGAATCACTTCCCATTGGCGCGCGCTGCAAAAAGTAATGTGCGTCATAATCGACATCTTTATCATCAAATTGCTCTCCTCTTAGCCCCGCGGCTACAAGACGCTCGTCAAACTTGGTTATCCCGAGTAATTCAAATACATGTTTACCATTCTCATAACCTTGTAATTTATACACTTGTGACCAAGCAAAATTCCCCTTGGTGTATTTGCATAATGGCAGCATCTGCGTGGAATGAGTTTCCATCAAGGCTCTTAATTGAGTTTCTGCTATAGCATTATGAATATAGATGGGGTCAAGCATTTCCAACATCGCCACGGTAAAGTCTCTTTGCTGGTTCACACCGACTCGGATCAGTCTAACCATCAGCTCGATGAACATTTCTTCTTCTGAAGTCTTAATGACTTGATAAGGCTGGTTGGAGACTTCTACATTTAAAAGTCGAATGGCTTTATTGGCATAATTGGCAACGGCTCTCGCGGGATAGGCCGCCAGTAAAGGTAGCCTTGCCGCTTCATCCAAACGCACTCCGTACCGCAATGGTACTGACATTAATTGCTCAAAAAACACCTTCGATATCGGTTGAGCGATTTTGTTTTGCATTTGTCGTTCTTGAAACAACGCCGGAGGCATCACTTTCAACAATTGATGAATAACGACGTCTTTGTATTGCGATTGTAACACCCTTGATTTTATCCAAGGTTCAACGTCCAACTGACACACAGCCAAAGCCTTGCTCAAATGTGCCTCATCAATCTCTTCAGGTTTTTCAACGACCAGTGTTTGTAAGCACTGCTTCTGTGCAGCATCTAGAGCCATTCGCTGTAATAGTCGAGCATACAAGGGGGCGGTTAACTCCGAGTTGTCCCATGCCCAGCGATGTATGATCAGGCATACTTTATTTCCATGCTCATTAATCATAACCTTCAACAATTCAATAAGTTCAACTTGCTTGGGACTCATAATAAACTGAGCGAGAAGGATCCTTGCTAATTTTTGAGGCTCACAGTCTTTAACCAGCTGACATTCATCTGGGTGATTCAAGTCTAGCTTTGACTCATGATGAAACAGTAGTAGCGTGAAGGATTCTTGATGCTGTTCTCTTATGTTCTTGGGTAATGCGTAAAAAAACTTAACAATGATTGTCCGGCAGATTGACACTTGCTCTTCAAACAACTTTGCCATTAACGTTTCTGAGTGAAAAACGTCAGCCAAGGCGGGTGGTATTGTTTCAAAAAATGTGCTGAATGAAACTAAACAAACGGGAGCATTAGCTAATAATTGAATGCAAAGGGCTCTTGATAACAATGGAAAGGCAAATTCTTGATATTTACCTTCTGGTAAGTGCAAAAGAAACTGTAAAAGATCATGACTTAAGGCATCGGGTTGCATGAGCACAGTTTCAATCAACCTATCTTGATCATCAGACAACACTTCCAATAGCTCTGGTAACAACTGATGATTCTGGATTTCTAAGTACTCAGAATACGTTTCAATAACACCATCTACTATTTGCAGCTTACTGTGTGGATCAATATACGGTTCCATTAAAGCTAAGCTACTGGGCTGATGGCATACAAGCCCCACCATATATTTAATATAGTGTCGTGGCATTGACATATGCCCGTATTCAGGCCCAGTTTTTTTATACAACGTCAGTTCACCTGACGTTTCTGATGAAAGTTGACGATTGTGTCTAGATTTAGCTACAGGCTGTGATGTATTATCAAACCCAATCAACACCATAAACTGTTTAAATACAGCACCTTGCCTTTCATCTTCGAGACTAAGTAATACTTTCTGGAAACAATCCATATCTTCAAACAGGCTCTTTGCAACCACGCTTTCAGCCAGTTGTGTTTGCCCCTGATATGACAATAATTTACATTTATATTGCCTACAATACTGGGTTTTCTTTGATTCATTCAGATCGATATTGGTTTCGGAACGTCTGCCTTTTGGCTTTATGAAAACCATAAGGTTTCGATCTCGTACTGAAATTGAAACTAAAAACTGGATTTTGTGATTATCACCTAAATTAACGACAAGAGTATGTGGTTTACCTTGATTGAGAGTACGGATGTACGGATCTCGAACGTAAACGTTCAAACTTTGAGTTTCAGTATTAATCGCCGCCATCCACGTCTCTCATAAAAATTTATCAGTAAATCTGAGTTAATATTCTAACTGGATCACAATTTAGCGGCGAAATATTCAAGTTTTGTTCAGGATTTATTAAGCTAATTGCTTAAAATTAAATGACTTATTGTTTAAGTCGATTCTTCCAATCATCATCGAGTTGCCCAATTACAATGAAGTTTGGGTTTTCTAACGACTCACGGCGATTATAGGTTAGCGATTGTAAATGGGTATCAAGTACCTTACCACCCGCTTCTTCAATGATCACTTGTGCCGCTCCCGTATCCCATTCACCCGTTGGCCCCACACGGACATAGCAATCAACTTGACCTTCTGCCACCAAACAGCTTTTTAACGCCGCACCACCAAGGCGTACTAATTCAAAAGTTTGACCTTCTGAAAATAATTGCAACACATCTTCAGGATTTTGACGTCGACTCACCGCTATCTTTAGGTTGTCTTTTTTATCAAGATTTCGTCCACTATATATACGTGTATCTAAACCACTTTGACGTTTAAAGGCCCCTTGCCCCTTCATTGCAAAATAGCAAACATCCGACATTGGCGCGTAAACCACTCCCAGTACTGGTTGATGATCTTGCACCAAAGCAATCAATACTGAAAAATCACCGCTGCCCGCAATAAACTCTCCCGTCCCATCTAAAGGGTCGACTAGCCAATATTGTGACCACTCTTGTCTTTGTGAAAGCGGGATATCGGCGGCCTCTTCTGACAAAATCGGGATTTCTGGCGTTAACTCTGTTAAGGATTGGCAAATCACGTTATGTGCAGCCAGATCGGCACTGGTGACAGGAGTATCATCTTGCTTGATGTGTTGCTCAAACTGCCCCTGTTCATAAATGGATTTAATGGTTTTGCCTGCTTGAGATGCAATCGAAATCACGGATTCAACAATATCATCAAGCAGGTTTACTACAGCGGTGGCCATCTACTACAACTCCTAAGATTTGGCTAAATATTCCATTGCCAAGAACAGCGCACTCACACTTCTCGACTCTGTAAAGTTAGGTGTATCTATTAAATTTCGCCAATTACTCAAATCCCAAGGTATGACACCTATGGGCTCTGGCTCATCACCTTCAAGGCGACTTTCATAAAGATCTTCGGCGATAAACACCTGCATTTTACTGGAAAAATAACTGGGCACGAGACTGAGCTCTTTAAGTAAGGTTAATTTACCCGTACCGAAACCAATTTCTTCTTGCAGTTCTCGATTCGCGGCTTGCTCCGGCGTTTCCCCTTCATCGATCAAGCCCTTTGGAAATCCTATTTCATAATTATGAGTACCTGCGGCGTATTCTTGGGCTAATAACAATTGACCTTGGTGAACAGGCACCACCATTACCGCCCCACGATTGTTGCCTTTCATACGTTCATACTGACGCTCTGCCCCATTCGAAAACACCAAATCTAACTGTTCGATGGTGAATAAGCGGCTTTGGGCAACAACTTTTGCATCTACTATTTGAGGTTTTTTTAATGGCTGTGTCATGCACGCTCCAAGAAAGGATTCCGTTTTTCCCTTAATCTACCTACAATCTTACTATTGAAATCGATAACTACAATAGGAATTTTTATGCTGCCATGGCAACAGATTGATGCAGTACTTTTAGATATGGACGGCACCTTGTTGGACTTACACTTTGATAACCACCTATGGTTAACCACGGTTCCTCAAGCCATCGCCAGCAGCAAAAACATCAGCGTGACTGAAGCGCAAGCCCTAGTAGAAGAAGCTTATGAAGAAGTGGCCGGAACCCTGAATTGGTATTGTTTAGACTATTGGCAGCAGCGTTTTAATATCGACATCGTTCAGTTACATGAGTCATCAGTAGAAAGAATCGTGCTACGCGATGACTGCATGCCGTTTTTAGATTCGCTAAAAACCATGAACAAACCAAGGATCTTAGCCACTAATGCCCATCCAACGAGCTTGGCATTGAAATTAAAGCATACTGAATTGGGCTCGGGGCTGGATCACCTTATGTCCAGCCATGAAACGGGATATTCCAAAGAAGATCATCGCTTTTGGCCACAACTCTTTACACGCTTTGATTTAACCCCAAGCCGCTGTTTATTTGTGGATGATAATGAGCACGTGCTAGCCGCAGCAAAAAAAGCGGGGATAGGCTTTGTGATTGGTGTTGAAAATCCTGATAGTCAGTTACCTCATAAACACTTTGACCATTTTGACAGCACCTCCGATTTACGAACTTTGATTGCTTAAGCATTAAGGCTAGATACATTATTTGGCATATACAATCACCCCTTATCGTTAATATTTAACCCTCTATCGTTCGATAAGGAGACTGTCTATGCGTATGGTAACTGTACTCGCCACTTTGCCCTTAGCACTTTGCTTGCAAGGTCACGCCAGTACGCACTCTGATGTTTGGGTGACTCTACCGACAACCATGACATCGATTGCCCTTAATCAAGGAGCAACAAAAGTTTCAGCTATCACTCACTCTCAGTTATCTGTGATCAAACTGCCAAAGTCTCAGCTCAATGAGTTCTCTCAATCCTTCCACCAGCACTATCATCGCTTAGGTGGCTTTATGACGTTTGAAACCGAGCAGCAAGCACTCGCTAGCATTAATTCTCCCGCTCCTCACTCTAAGTTTGTTGCCCCGAATATCGACCAAGCAGACAAAGTTAACCAGTTGATGCCCCAATTAGACGCCAATAACATTGTCAATGAAATCAAAACGGAATCAGCCAATACTAATCGATTTTACAAACTCAGTACGGGTGCTAACGCCTCTGATCAACTGTTTTCAACATGGCAAAACTTGGTAAAAGGTTGGGCGAATGCCACTGTCAGCCAATTTTCTCACAAAAGCTTCCCACAGAAATCGGTAGAACTTGAAATCAAAGGCAGTAAATATCCCGATAAAGTGGTCGTCATTGGTGCTCACTTAGATTCAACGGCAGGCATGTTTACCAGAAAACATAGCCGTGCCCCTGGCGCCGATGATGACGGTTCAGGTATTGCGTCTGAAACTGAGGTCATTCGAGTACTCGCCGAAAATCATATACAGCCTGAGTATACGGTTCGGTTTTATGGTTATGCGGCAGAAGAAGGTGGCTTATTGGGCTCACGTGATATTGTGCAAACCGTCAAGAAAGAACCTGTTACTGTACTCTCAGCTATGCAATTGGATATGACTAACTACAAAGGCTCCGATAAAGACATCATTTTTGAAATGGATCATACCAACAGTGACTTCACTCATTTTTTACAGACTCTGATTGATACGTATCAACCCAATATTACTTACGGTACGGATAAATGTGGCTATGCATGTTCGGATCACGCCAGCTGGGACTCGATTGGTGTACCAGCCGCCATGCCTTTTGAAGCTTATATGCATGATATGAATCCGAACATTCACAGTAAAAATGATACCTTGGAAAATTCAGATCCAACCGGCACCGATGCCCTGCACTTTTGCCAATTAGCCCTAAGTTATGTAATTGAAATGGGATTCAAATAGAAGTGGACAAATAGTGGCCAAACTACGATAAAAGTAGCTTGGCCTATTTTGTTGGCTATCCACGAATTTGAAAGCTGGACGTAAGCTCTTGTAACTGACAAGCCAACTGAGTCAGTTCATGGCTGGCTGCTGAGACTTGCTCGGCACCCGTGGCATTTTCTAACGCCACTTGTTTAATGGACTCAAAGCTTTGGTTGATCTCTTCAGCCGTTGTGGATTGTTGTGATACCGCTGTCGCAATCAACTCGGCATTTTCGGTAATGTGTTTAATTTCTTCTAGCGTTTGCTTAATCGCTGTCGAGCTCTCCTTTGCAGAGCTAATAGTCGCATGCGCAATTTCACTTGAACTACTCATCACTTGTACCGCTTCGGTTGTGCCTTGTTGAAGCTGCCCAATCATCTGCTCAATGTGGCTGGTTGATTGCTGGGTTTTTTGTGCCAATTGACGTACTTCATCAGCAACAACGGCAAAGCCACGACCTTGCTCCCCTGCACGAGCCGCTTCAATGGCGGCATTCAGAGCTAATAAGTTGGTTTGCTCTGCGATACCTTGGATCACCTCCAGAACACTACCAATTTGTTGTGAGTGAGCTTGCACTTGTTGAATCGTGTCAGAAGCGGTATCCACCTGCTCGACCAATGAGCCCATGCTGTTAATACTTAAATGCACTTTTTCTGTGGCTTGTTCAGAGATTTTTTGAGCATCAAGGGCAAGGTTTGATACACCAACAGCATTACTTGCGACATCATCAATAGTTACCGCCATTTCATTCATTGCAACGGCAACACTATCGATACTAGCATGTTGCTCTTGTAAGCTTTGATTCGCCTGTAAACTGACACTGCTGGTTTCTTCCGCGGTACTGGTTAATTGATCGCTACTGGCTTGAATGGTAAAAATCATATCAGAGAGCTTTTGAGTCATATGCTGCATAGCGCGAAAAGCGCCTGCCGACTTTTCGGTCACCTCCTGTTTTACCAGCACACCATCAGCTATTTGCTCAGAAATACGCTGCATATCAACTGGCTCACCACCCAATGGTTTTAAAATCCCTTTGGCTAATTGAGTTGCCAACACGATGACAATACCCGTGATCACCAACAAAATAAGCACGATTTCATAGGTTAATGCAGTCACTGCAGCAAAGGCTTCCTTTTCATCGATATCTGCCAACAATGCCCAATGGATCCCATAAAAATCAACGGGTGTGTAGGCTGATAGGACATAGTGATTATTGTAATCTAGGCTGATTTCAGTACCTGTATTCCCTTTAAGCGCTTCCTTAACGGCATGAGTTTTTGCACCGTTACTGGCAACAGTACCCGCAAAGCTTGCTGCAACACTATGTCCATCGGGGTCAAGATAAGAATCGGAGCGCATTCGGTAATCAGGCCCGACTAAGTAAGTTTCTCCGGTTTCCCCCATCCCTTCTCGCTGTTGCATGATGGCATTGATCGCTTCAATGGAAAACTGCAAAGCGGCAATCGCAACCACTTCTCCATTTAGCCTCACAGGTAGCCCAATGAACGCCTGTGGAGAATTATTGCTCGGCGCATAGGGTTTAAAATCGGCTACGGCTAATCGACCAGTACTTTTTGCCTGTCTATACACATCCGCTAGGCCAGAGTTACGATATGGCCCACTTACAAGGTTAGTTTGGTAATCCGCTTCTTTGGTTACGCTATAAGTGACAGTACCTTGTGGATCAATAATAAATAAGTCGTAATACCCTTTCAGTGCAATAAACTCGTCAAATACTTGCGCATGTTTATGAGTGAGTTTGTGAAGGGTCAAACCGGTATCTGTGATGAGAATTTCTTTTAAGATACTGCTGGTTAACTGCACATCTTTTTCACTACTGGCAAGATAGGCCTTTACTTGATTGGCTTTGATTGACCTTACTGCTTCGAGTTGGTGATAAGTTTGTGACTTTAACGATTGATTGGCAGTAATAATACTTATTACGCCAATTATTAATGCTGGAAGTAACCCCAATAATAACGAAAAACTTAACAACTTTGTTTTTAAACGCATACCACTATCCGTGTTTTATAAGAAGCAATACGGCATACCGTATAAAGAGGGTTAACTCTTTGATATTTGAGCCTTTACTCTACTTAACCATAATAATTTTTATTAGGCGAACAGTGTACGAATTCACCACAGAATCACAACCATGAGAACTCTAGGGTTATTAGGATAAACGTTTTCAATCAGTTGATTTCTCTATTACTTTAACATTTACCTTTGCTTTGTACTGTTTTAGATAACAATGTCAGGCTAACCCCTTTATTTAGGGTGTAATATTTTCATACAAAATTCATACAAAAAAGCCGAAACAAAAATCGTTTCGGCTGTTTGTTTTTGAAAGAAGACTACAACCCGGGGACTCGACCACTGTAGGTAAGTGGATAAGCGCCTTGCGCGTCAGGTTGCCCAAGGAAATTTAAGTTATCTCTAACATTTGCAGGCATGTTATTGGTGGGCTTGATTTTCGCTTGAAGTTGCACTTGAGCATTGGCCTTTAACCATAAACGACCGGAGACACCAATTTGGTTGTCTTTTTCAGTGGTGGTCACAATCACATCTCCTTGATCGCAATCCATCCCTAAACGAAAACTCCCAAAGGGAAAGTCACCAAATTGATTATTCACTTCAAGATTATGCAGTTGCAGATGCCCAGATAAACGCTCACACCACGGCTGACCATATGCAAACTCAGAGACACTGAGATTTATCTCACCCGCCACTTCGGAGCGAAATGGCAAACGCGCCTTGCCAATAACCGTTTGACTGTCGGTTTGCAACATTAAATCCATTACCTTAACAGTAGAAGGGGTGAGTGTAAGATTGGTTTTTCCATAAATTGCAGAATTGCGATTACCCACGTTCACATCAAGATTTAATGCTCCCGTCAGTAATGACAATGGATGGATCTGCCACTCCACTTGCTCAGCCTGTCGACCATAAGCTTGTACTGTATCGATACTGCCATGCCAAATGCTGCCATCAACCCCATTGATTTTCACTTGTGGCGGAAGCGTTACAAAACGCAACACCACACTGGCCGGCATGAGCACTACCAAAAAGATGAGATAAACCATCACGCCTAATATCAGGTATTTGATTCGTTTCACTATTATCCTGCCTCTTAACGTGAAAGTTGAATTCGGCGTATGCGCACCACGCCAAGGGTATCAGTATTGGCAACATCAAAACTATCCACGGTTAAGCCTTGCTTTGCCACTAAGGTATCTAAATACCTCAACACATCGTTAAACGGGGCATCCTCCAGCCACAGTTGAATTTTGTCCCCTTGTGGCTGCATACGAGTAATGGTCAATCCAAATCGATCCGCTTGTTGATTGACGATATTACTCAAGCTGCCTCGGCTACTTTGACCACGATTGGTTTGCTTGTAACCCATAAGTCGATTGGCATCTTGCTTAACTCGCATTAACGACTGTTTTGCGTACTCTAAATCAGCTTGAGCATTTTGCTGCGCCGACGATATCGGGCTCCAAATCCCAAGATAAAAAATAGTGATTGCCACCACTACACCAGCTACCGCAACTAATTGCTGTTCACGAAAGGCTAAGCCATTCCACCAGTTGAGAAATTGTTGTTTCATATCAGTGATTCCTCAAGGTTAGGATAGTGCTGACTTTGTCATCTTCTTTATTTTGAGCACCACTATCAACGTTAAAGCCTTTGCCTATTGCTTGTTTAAACGCTTCGACTTGATCATAGCTATCAGCACTGATCTGTAATCTTAATTCACCTCGATTACCATCATATCGGAGCGAATTAGGCTGCACACTTGGCACTTTTTCAAACGCCTGAATTAACCCACTCATCATGGCAAACATATCACTGTTTGAAGACTTGCCTTGATACTTTCTCAGCATACTTCTGAGAATGGTCTCGACATTTTTACTACTTCGACTCCCAGTCGCCTGCTTAAACACAGCGACCGTTTCTGCCTTAACCTCATCGATTTGTTTATGGGTTTGATAGATATCAACCCCTTTCTGGATAAAGCTCAGCAATAGGCACACACCAACGATAATCGCCGCATTTTTCCATACTAATAATGTCTTATTGCTTTCTCGTTTAGGCCGATATTGATCGGTCATCAAATTCATTGGCGCTTGTAGCGCACCTTTCGCCAGTACCAGCATAGGCAGCTCTAGCGGTTGTGAAAACAACTCAGCACCTTGCAGTTCCAGTGGACTGTAATTAGCAACGGTCACCGTATCCATGTCATCCTCTGCATCTTGCAGAGGCAGCAATTTAGGTAAAACGGCATCTTGCCAAGCACTGGGAATACTGTGGCCTTGTCCTTCGCCAATTCGTATCAACAATTCGTCGTTTATCGTCATGGCGGCCCATTGGCAACCATCGGCTAACGGTAGAGCTAAACTATCGGGGATCATACGCTTAACATTAAGCCCCGCCGCTTTAACCCAATCAACCCACAGCTGCATTTGCTCATGAGCGACAATCGCCACAGACAAAGCACTACCATGACGCGGACCGGGCACAAAGTGAAGCTGGTCGATATCTTGTGCGAGTACGTCTTCCAACATAAAAGGTAAGGCTTTCAATGCCTGACGTTGGCCTTTTTCAGGTAAGTTCACCTCTGTCAGAGTAATGGCTGAAGTAGGCACCATGACATCAACAGGGCGAGCTCCCGCTCGCTCACTTAAGGTGTGCAGCTGCGTCGCATCTGGTAACTCACCCGATGCAATAATTTCTTGTTCTTGTTCTGACCATACCAACCACTGACAAACATCGTCAGTCTGGGTCCCTAGTCGTATAAAAAGGCGTTCACTCACCGTGTTTCTCCACCCTTGAGGAGTTTATTTTTGACCACCGTATTGTCGACTCAACACGTCAACATAATGATCATTATTAACCTGTAAAATACTTTGTAATTGAAAAATAGCATCACCTACTTTGGCTTTGCCGTCTAACTCAAAATATTGACTCTTAATGGTAAAGGTCGACTTAATTTGGGCTAAATTATTGCCTCCATTTATCCCTGACTCCGACCAGAAATCATCAATATTGTCGTACCCTTTAGTGTCTCGACTTTCGATAATGTTTTTTGCCTCATCGGCTGATATCCGATTAAGTAACATGCCAGCCAATAGCGGCGCCTGTTCAACTTTAATGGTATTCACATTAATCGTCTGCTTATCGTTACCAGGAATGGCACACACATAAGGCGCGATTTTATCGTATACCTTTTGAGTGATCCCAAGTACCGCCCGCAGCTCACTGCGATGATTCATCATGGTTTTTGCGGCGCGGTACGGGACATCTCTTGCCTCATATTCAGCATCGGGGCCATAATAACCGCCTACCGCTGGCGTGGTATCAATATAATTTCGCACTGATTTCGCCAACTGCTCTGCGGTAAAAGGCTCGACACCCAGTGCTTCTAACAATCCTGCAAACTGCTTAACGGGCAAGGGGTCTTCTCGAGGCCCACCGTTATTATTTTGCTGTTGAGTAGTCTTTGCACTCAAGGCGTTTAGATTAAAACAGGCGCGCATGTCTTTAATTTGCCCTGCCAATACCCCGTTTTCAACCGGAAACACCACATCCGTTTGTGCCCACACTTGGCTCAAATTCACTTTGCCTTCAGAGTCATCCAAATCCTTTTTCAGGACCTTATTCGCGAGCTGCTCTAACGATAACGCATACCAATAGGCTTGATCGTATTCAGCTAAATTTATGGTTCGGCGCACTGAAATCTGATTACGAGAAGTAATATCCGTTGCCAACACAGAGATGAGCGCCACGATCAATAACACCACTAATAAGGCAACGCCTTGCTGGCGTTTACGCATCATCATTTGCTTGGCTCCACACCCTTGGGCAATAAGAATTTGCGCTCTACGGTGCCGATGCCTTCGACCTCAAGTTTAATCGCGATCGCACGGGGTAATTTATTTCCCATCACCGTTTGCTGCCAATTTTCACCATCCCAAAACCGTACGTCCATATCCAGTACATGATCGATAATGGTGGTTTTCGTCGGCTCAGCCCCCACCACAGGATCAGGATAAGGAAAATACCAACGTTCTAATTTGTCATCGGTAAACACATACGCGACCGATTGAATACTGCCCCTAGGTAACATACCATCAGGGTTTAACCACCCCAAACGATAAAAAATCAGTGCCTCGCCATTCACGTTAGGGATGACTTCTCCATATTGGATCACCGTGCTGCCACGCCCACCCGATAACAGTCGTGGGGTTCTCGCTACGATTTGACCAAGATCTCTGTCCATCATGCCAAAGCCTTGCTGTAGCCCTTTTAACCGTGCGGCGAAATCCTCGGTGACTTCTTTGTTTTTTAACACCGCATGTAAGGTAGAGTTCGCCGCCACGCCAATAATGGCAAAGATGGCAATGGCCACCAACATCTCCAGCAAGGTAAAACCACGATGACGGCGCTTATTTAACTTTAAATACATAGGTATTTACCTGAGTTAAAATACGCTGGTAGCGTGAGTCATTACTCACACTGACCCTGATCATATGAAAATCATCACTTTGGGTTTTAACCACTTCACGACGCCAGTACCAACGCTGGCCTGCCATCTCGGTATCCCCTTCTTTTTTGCCTGTGGCTAAAAACTGCTTTTCGTTTTCAAGCTTGGCATCCACCAAGACATTATCCGCGACCCACTGGGCATAAGTACGTTCTTGCAAAATGGGCATATTGGACATCAACTGCCCTAAGCTATTGGTTATAGATAGCGCTGCCACGGCAAAAATAACCAACGCCACCATCACTTCAATAAGGGTCATCCCTTTATGATTGCTCATCAGGTCTCCCTAATGTCAGCCTACCCAAGGCATCCCCTACCACTAACACATCTTGCTCATCGCCTTGTTGATCTTTCATCGAAAACGTCAGCTCAAAGGGGCTAAGTTCACCACTGGGAAACAACATGATCTGCGGTGTCGGTAGTTTTTTTTCTGACTGCAGTGGCTCATCCAAGCCTAAACCGTCATCTTCATTGTCAAAAATATCGTCGCTGTGTTCTTCATCACTCTGTTTTAATGGAAGTCCATCCACCACAACCGATAAGCTCATATCGTTATCCAGCTTACGCTCGGTCAAAATACGATCGTTGGTTAACGGCTGCCATTTATTCTCATGATAAATCACATAGTGATAACCATCGGGGTCAATCACTATTCCCAAAAACTGGCCACTGAGAATGGTTTCATTCAACACTAACTCAGTGGTGGCCATAAACTCTTTAGCTTTCTTTTCTAGCTGCTGTTTTGGGGTCGAGGTGTTAAAAGAAGGGATAACGGCCGCGGCCATCAATCCCATCAATACCACCACGATCATGATTTCCAGCAAGGTAAACCCTCGCTGTGAACGACACCGCATCTTATTGATAATCTTTTAAGTTCCAGTTACCGATGTCATCATCAGTACCCGCTTGTCCATCAGGGCCCATGCTGAATACATCAATTTTTCCATGCTCGCCTGGGCTGACGAGAATGTAATCGTGACGCCAAGGATCTTGTGGCAAACGACGTAAATAACCACCGTCACGATAGTTACGTGGTTCTGGATCGATACTTGGTGCTTGAACTAACGCTTCAAGTCCTTGCTCAGTGGTTGGGTACATGCCGTTATCCAACTTGTACATATCTAACGCATTTTCTAACGTCACAATATCAGCCACTGCTTTTTGGGTATCGGCTTTTTCCTTGTTACCGAGTACGTTCGGTAATACTAGGCCAGCTAATAGACCGATGATTACCACTACTACCATGATTTCTAGCAAGGTGAAGCCTTGCTGACGACGTTTACTTTGCATTTGATACTCCTTAAATAAAATTCTGTTTTGGCTAGATGATACCAGCCCTAACCGCTCACTAAATTATTGAGCGCTAAAATCGGTTGTAAAATCGATAACACAATAAACAACACCACGACAGCCATGGAAATCACCAGCGCGGGTTCAAAAATCCCTAAGGCGATGGTGACATTGGCTTCAAATTGACTGTCTTGACTATCGGCCGCGCGCTCTAGCATTTGTTCTAATTCACCGCTTTTTTCACCCGATGAAATCATGTAGAGCATCATTGGCGGAAACAGCTTGGTGGCGGTTAATGCCGATCCCAAACTGGTTCCTTCACGTACTCGTGACGTTGCTTCACTCACAGCTTCTTTTACTCTGACATTCTGCAAAACGTCACTGGCAATACGCATACCGTCAAGAAGCGGTACCGAACTAGCGGATAGAATACTTAAGGTACGAGCAAAACGTGCGGTATTAAGGCTGCGACTGACTTTACCCACGACAGGAAGCTTTAAGATAAACGTGTGATAGCGCATTCTAGCTTTAGGCTGTTTAACCGCACGCTGAAAGATCACTAAACTCAACATGATTGCGACCACAATGCCAATGCCATAATCCCTGACAAAATCCGACATGGAGATCATCAGTTGCGTACTCCAAGGTAGTGACTGCCCCATGTGAACAAATTGCTCAGCCACTTTGGGGACAACGGAAGCTAATAGAATCGACACTACCAGAATAGCGACAATGGTTAATGCTGTGGGATAAACCATAGCTTGAGTGAGCTTTGATTTTAACTGCTGACGGCGCTCGGTGTAATCAGCCAGACGATTCAACACCACATCTAAGTGCCCAGATTTTTCACCTGAGGCTACCATCGCGCGATATAAGTCATCAAAAATATGTGGGAACTCGGCCATAGAGTCAGCCAGTGTGTAGCCTTCGACCACCCTGGAGCGCACCGCCATTACCATACTGGCAAGACGTTCCTTTTCACACTGTTGGCCTACAGCTTTTAAGGCTTCTTCAATCGGCAAACCAGCGGCGACTAAGGTGGCAATTTGACGGGTGAGCAGTGCCAGTTCCGCCACTGAAATCCGCTTTTTAAATAAAGTAAACTGTTCGCGTTTTGCTTCTTTTTCGGTAACCGCATCAACACTCAACGGGGTTAAACGCATTTCTCGTAGTTGATTACGCGCATGACGCGCGGTATCGGCTTCGAGTACCCCTTTGGTTTGTTTCCCTGTTGCATCCAGTGCTTTGTATTCAAAAGCCGCCATCCGTTACTCCTCTCGCGTCACACGCAGCACTTCTTCTAACGTAGTGATCCCCGCGAGTACTTTACTCATACCATCGTGACGAATACTCGGAGTGCCTTTACGCACATGCTTTTCAATGGCGAGCTCACCGTGACCGTTATGAATAAGTTCTCTGACGGTGTCATCAACAATCAAGAGTTCATGAATACCGGTTCGACCACGATAGCCGTTGTAACCACACTTTTTACAACCACTGGCACGATAAATCGTCGAGTCATTGCCTTGCTCTAAGCCTAATAGTTCCAGCTCTGATGGACTTGGTTGATGGGGCTGACGGCAATCTTTACATAAGGTACGCACCAGACGTTGAGCTAATACTCCTAATAAACTGGAAGAGACTAAAAATGGCTCAACACCCATATCTTGTAAACGGGTGATCGCGCCAGAGGCTGTATTGGTGTGCAAAGTTGAAATTACCAAGTGACCGGTTAACGATGCTTGTACTGCAATTTGAGCCGTTTCTAAATCACGGATCTCACCAATCATCACCACATCAGGATCCTGACGCAAGATGGCACGAAGTCCGCGAGCAAACGTCATATCGACTTTGGTGTTCACCTGAGTCTGACCAATACCTTCAAGTTCATATTCAATCGGATCTTCAACGGTCAGAATGTTGGTATCTCGAGAGTTGATCTCAGTTAAACCTGCGTACAAGGTGGTACTTTTACCCGATCCTGTCGGACCGGTCACCAAAATAATGCCGTGAGGTTTACGGATAAGTGCATCGAATTGCTGACGAATACTGTCTGTCATGCCCAGCTGTTTCAGATCGAGGTTGCCCGCATTTTTATCCAGAAGACGTAACACCACACGCTCGCCATGACTGGATGGCATGGTTGATACCCGCACATCGACAGCACGGCCAGCGATTCTTAAGCTAATACGACCATCCTGTGGTACACGCTTTTCTGCAATATCCAAACGCGCCATAACCTTGATACGAGAAACCAACAAAGATGACAACTTACGATTCGGCTTGAGCACTTCTTTAAGCACACCATCGACACGGAAACGTACCACTAATTGCTTTTCATAAGTTTCAATGTGGATATCCGACGCTTCTTCTTTGATGGCTTCGGACAACAAGGCATTGATGAGCTTGATAATAGGCGCATCGTCATCGCCTTCTAACAGATCTTCCGTTTGTGGCAGCTCTTCGGCAAGAGTGAATAAATCCATCTCATTGCCGATATCTTCCATGAGCTGCTGCGCTTCTGAAGAGTTGCTTTGATAGGCTTGAGTCAGCTTCATTTCGAACGCTTGATTATCCAGCTCTATCAAGGGCAAATCTGTACCGCTGTATCGACGTACCTCAAGTAAGATTTGCGCTTGCGAAGTTGGCGTGTGATACAAACAAAGTTGCTTGTCTTCATTGACCGCCAACACCACCGCATGGCGGTGGGCATAAGCAAACGGCAAACGGTCTTTGGTTTCGGAGTGAAACTCACTGCCATCTTGTTCAATATCAGCATTAACCTCAGAGGTGACCTGAGATAATGCGTCTTGCTCGGTAGGCTGCTGCACGTCACTCATGGGCTACTTCTTTTCCGTGTCTTTATTTTTGCTTTCGGTGACAACCTTAAGGGCGTCATCGCTGCGGCGCATTTTGGTATCTAAACCTTTACCTTGTTTGTAGCGCTCAAGAATGTCATTCACTTCTTTAGGTACATGCTTAGACTGATCCCACTCTTGCAATACTGGCACTTTAGTGTTCGGCATTAAGTTAACGCCTTTGTCTTGTTGCTCAAGTTGTAGAGCACGGAAGTAGTTGTACTTACGACCCGCGATGCCTTCCATAGTTAGACCGTCTTTAATAATCGTTGGTTTGATGAATACCATCAGGTTACGCTTGGTCTTTTTACTGGATGAAGACTTAAATAGGTGCCCCAGAATTGGGATGTCACCAAGAATTGGTACTTTTTGCACGCTTTCTTGCACTTCTTCGTTAATCAAACCACCAAGCACTACAATTTGACCTGAATCTGCCATCACAGTTGTGGTCAAACGACGCGTCGAGAACGAAATATCCACACCTGTGTTGCCGTTTACACCAGAGACTTCTTGCTCAATAGTCAGTTTTACAGAGCTGCCTTCGTTAATTTGCGGCACCACTTTCAGCTTCACACCCACTTCTTTACGTTCAACGGTTTGGAATGGGTTACTAGTGGTTGAACCTGAACTGGTCGAAGAACCAGTGATCACCGGCACTTCGTCACCGACAATAAAGTTGGCTTCTTGGTTATCTAGGGTTGTAATCGATGGTGTTGCAAGAACGTTTGAATTGGTATCACCGGCGATCGCTTGTACTAAGGCGCCGAAATCGCCCGAGGCGATGCCCCATGCCATACCATTAATTTTACCTAAGGCTTGAGCTAATAGGGTTACGTCACCGTCTTGATCTGGGTTTTTGGTACAATTTTCACTGCCAACCCCCGTACAAACCGTCGTTCCTTTAACTGGACGGGCTTTCCATACACCTGCACCAATTTCACCGATACTGGCACCTAAGTTATTAAATTGAGAAATACCACCTCTGGCACTGCCCCATTGGACACCAAAGCCGACATTATCGCCTTCTGACACTTCAACAATGATGGCTTCAACCAAAACTTGGGCTGGGCGTACATCAAGCTGATTGATGACATTATCAAGGGTTCGCATTTCTGCTGGCTCAGCGGTGATCACCAAAGAGTTGGTTTCTTCGTGAGCCACAACTGACACATCACCTTTACCTTGAGATGAAGAGGAAGAACTGCTGCTTGAGCCTTTACTGCGTCCTTTTTTATCCTTAGTTAGCTTTTGGGCTACGCCCGTTAATACGTTAACCAAGTCATCCGCTTTGGCATAGCGCAGGTAACGCACTTTGGTGTTACCTGTGCTGGCTTGCTCTTCATCTAAGCGTTTGATGAGATCCATTGCACGAATTCGGCTTTTTTCATCACCACTGATCACTACAGAGTTAGTGCGTTCATCAGCAACGACTTTTGGAGTGCCGCCATTAAGCTGAGAACTGCTGCGATTTTGACGATACAAAGTATCCATAATACGCACCACCTCGCTGGCAGAAGCATATTTAAGCGGTAATACCTGAACCGACGTATCCCCTTGTTTATCGACACGACGTACAATCTCCACCAGCTTGTCAACGACAGCTGCTCGGCCGGTGATCATCAATACATTAGATGGGTCGTAATTAACCACATTACCGCCACCTGCATTGTCATTTAGCTGACGAAGCAGTGGCGCAAGGAGTTTAGCTTGGGTGTTGTATAAGGCCACAATTCGAGTGACCATTTCATCGCCTTGACCGGGCTTTTTATCATCAGCCACACGAATCGAAGACGTTTTCGCGTCTTTGTCTTTGATGACCTTAATGATGTTGTGATCCATGTCCACAACCGCATAGCCATAAACCTGCAATACGTTTAAAAAGAACTGATAGTACTGCTCTTCATTCAGTAAGTCATAGCTGCGAACATTGATTTTGCCACGAATGGTCGGATCAATAATGATGGTCTTGTTAAGATTTTTTCCTACCGTATTGATGAACTCTTGAATATCTGTGCCTTTAAAATTAGCCGCATATTCAGCTGACCATGACGCAGTAGGTGACAGAAGGACGAGGCCCGTTAACAGACTGGCAAGCCACTTTCGTCCTATCTTGTTATTCTTCATTCTAAAACTTCCCCTAAGCCTTATGCTCATTCGTTAATTAGGTAACCCGAAATCAATTTCAATGAGTTGTCCTTGCCGTTCAACCGTAATCGAGATGTCAGTCATATCTTGTAGACCTGCCATCACTTGTAATGCTTGCGACATATCGGTTAAATCATAGCCATTTATACTTTTTGCAATATCGCCCGATTTAAAACCCGCCGCTCTAAATAAGCTCGGTTTCATCCCCGGAGATAGTCGATACCCTTGCATTTGCCCATTTCTTCGAATCGGCGATACCTGCATATAATCGGTAATTTTTCTTGGATCATTGAGAACTTCACGGCGAGTTTGCGCGATTTGCGCCGCCAGTTTGGGATCATTTTTTTTCTCAATTTTCTTTATTGGTTTTTTTCGTGAAGCTTGTTGTAACGCTCGGTTAGCGCCGACTTCGGTGGTAAATTGCAATCCGTCCAGCATCACGGTTTCAAAGCGCCCCGCGTTGGTAATGATAACCCTGTCGGCATACACCTCTTTTAAAGAAGCAGATGTGTTTTTAATTCTGTCACCAATTGAGTACGTAGACTGATCACCGCCAGAAGCGATAATGGCGATACCTTGCTTTTTCGCCGTTGACGCCACCACCCCAGTTAATTGTATCGATAGCGATGATTTAGGCGCATCAGTAATTAATGTGGGCTCTGGCTCAGGCGCTTTTGTCGCTTGGGTAGCATCATGCTTACCAAACAGAGATAAATTTAAGATAGGCTCGATATTCACATCAGCGCGAGAGGCAGAAGAGCTCGTCGCCGACGGTTTCCAAGGCACACTTGATGTACTGGGATTCGGGACCAGTTGCCAAGTCAATTGCGCCAATAAATACAGACAGAGCACTAAGCCCAATCCAACTACGATACGACTAAGCGGTTTGTGAGGTAAACCAACCACCCTCGTGATAACTTTATCTAATGCATCCATTTTTTGGTATTCTGAAACCTATCGTTATTTGACGCAATCTGCCCATGCTACCCTAGCCTTTAATTTGCAACAAGCCTTTAACAGTTTCGTCATTGCCGAAAGCCATTTAATTATGCTACTTTGCGTCACAATTTCGTAATTTTACTCTTTATTCTTTATAAGACTATTACAAACTTCTACTGAACCTTGGCTGAGCCACCTGAACTTCTACTCTAGCCCCGTTAGGAGACTACATGCGATCCGAACCTAAAACCGTTACCACAGTCCGCCTTGATAAGTGGTTGTGGGCTGCGCGTTTTTATAAAACTCGTGCTATCGCCAAGCAGATGATCGATGGTGGCAAAGTACACTACAACGGCCAGCGTACGAAATCCAGTAAGAATGCTGAAATTGGGGCTCTTATCCGTTTGCGTCAAGGCTTTGATGAAAAAGAGATCATCATAATGGCTTTAAGTGACCAACGTGGTCAGGCCATTGTTGCGCAAACCCTATATCAAGAGACCGAACAAAGCATTCAAAAGCGTGCCACCAATGCCGAAACTCGTCGGCTGCAGCGCTTAAACAATCCGATTCCAGACACTAAACCTGATAAAAAACAACGTCGCCAGATTGTACGTTTTAAACAACATCAAGGCGATATTGAGTGAGACCAACAATGAGTATAGACAAGTTACATCGCTATTTGTTCGATAACGCCGACGTGCGTGGTGAAATGGTTCAACTGCAAGACAGTTATCAGCAAATCATTCATGCCCACACTTACCCCAAAGCGCTGCAACTATTGCTTGGGGAATTAATGGCGGCAACATCACTGTTAACTGCAACATTAAAATTCAGTGGTGATATTGCGGTACAAATTCAAGGTAATGGCCCAGTGTCATTAGCGGTGATCAACAGCAATGATAAGCAGCAACATCGTGGTGTCGCTCGCTGGGAAGGCAATATTGCCGATGATGCCAGCCTGAGTGATATGTTTGGTAAAGGTTATGTGGTGATCACCTTAACACCAACTGACGGTGAGCGTTATCAAGGCGTAGTGGAGCTAAACAAACCCACATTGGCTGAATGTATTGAAGCTTATTTCATGCAATCAGAACAGCTCCCGACCCATTTATGGTTATTTGCTGACGGCAAACAAGCAGGCGGTATGTTCTTGCAAGTGCTTCCAGCGAGCGGCAACAATGTAAAATCGGATGATGACTTCGATCATCTCACTCAGCTGACTCACACCATCAAGCCTGAAGAGTTATTTGGTTTACCTGCAACAGAAGTGTTGCATCGCCTGTATCACCAAGAGCAAGTACGCTTGTTTGATCCTGTAGATGTCAGCTTTAAATGTTCGTGCTCCAAAGAACGCACAGGCCAAGCTCTGCTGTCATTACCTCAAACAGAAGTCGAAGCCATGCTGGCTGATTTGGGCGAAATCAGGATGGGTTGTGAATACTGTAATACCCATTATAAATTCGACAGCATTGACGTCGCAGCGCTATTTGCCCACGCTCATACCTCTAATACTGTACAATAATCTGTGTAAACATTCGTAGCCGGGATCATTCCCGGCTTTTTTATGTCCACTGCCGTAAAATTCATCGCTTTTTATTTCAACTAAGTTACAATTCTCAGCATAAAAATTAGTGGCTCAAGTCACACATAATAATGCCGTTTATAAGCGGCAATTTCAGCTCTTATTCTGTCCTTAAAATAGGTTTGAGCTTTAACATCTTGCATTGTAACGGAGACCCTTCTTATGGCTGATGGAACACATCGTACACACCATAACCTTACCCCTGCAGAATTAATTGAGCTGTCATTAAAGCGTGGAGAAAGCGAGTTAACCGCAGCAGGTGCACTTGTGGCTCGCACTGGAGAACGTACAGGTCGCTCGCCTAATGATCGTTTTATTGTGAAGGAAGCCAGCAGTGAAGCGGATATCGACTGGGGCAATGTCAATAAGCCATTCGCTCCAGAAGCATTTACCGCCCTTTGGAGTCGTGTTGAAACCTATCTTTCTGAAAAAGAAGAGCTGTTTGTTTCTGACTTAGAAGTAGGCGCCGATCCTGCACATTACCTTCCCGTTCGTGTGACAACGGAATATGCATGGCATCATTTATTTGCTCGTAACATGTTCATCGTACCAGAAACCTTTAATAAAGGTGACAAAGCGATTTGGCAAATCATGAACGCCCCTGGCTTTGAGTGCGACCCTGAGCGTGATGGCACTAACTCTAACGCCACGGTTGTGATCAACTTTGCTGAGCGTAAAGTCCTACTTGCAGGCCTAAAGTACGCGGGTGAAATGAAGAAGTCGATGTTCTCTGTTCAAAACTTCTTATTACCAGCAAAAGGCGTATTGCCAATGCACTGCTCCGCCAATGTTGGCGCAGAGGGTGACACGACTTTATTCTTCGGTTTATCAGGTACCGGTAAAACCACGCTATCGGCCGATCCAAAGCGTTTCTTGATTGGTGACGATGAGCACGGCTGGGCACCGGGTGGCGTATTCAATATTGAAGGCGGCTGTTACGCAAAATGCATTAACTTAAGCCAGAAAAACGAACCTGTGATTTGGAATGCTATTCGTTTTGGTACTGTGCTTGAAAACGTAATGCTAGATGAAACGCGCACACCTGACTTTGACGACACCAGCTTAACGGAAAACAGCCGCGCGGCTTATCCACTTGAGCATGTTGAGCTTCGTAAACAAGATAACCGTAGCGGTGAACCTCGTGCTGTTGTGTTCTTAACCTGTGACGTTTCAGGCGTGCTGCCTCCTGTATCTAAACTCACTAAAGAGCAAGCCGCTTTTCATTTCTTATCTGGGTATACCGCTAAAGTCGGCTCTACTGAAATGGGCTCTACCGCTGCAATTCAATCGACATTCTCGACTTGTTTTGGTGCACCATTCTTCCCTCGCCCAGCCAGCGTTTATGCTGAACTATTGATGGAGCGTATCGAATCATTCGGTAGCCAAGTATACCTAGTAAATACGGGTTGGACTGGCGGTGCTTACGGTGTGGGCAAACGTTTTGATATCCCAACCACTCGCGCCATCATTGATGCGATTGTGTCTGGTGAGCTAGCGGATGTTGAAACCACTCATTTAGAGCTATTGAACTTGAATATTCCTGTGGCGGTTTCAGGTGTTGATAATGAACTATTAAACCCAGTAAATACTTGGAATGACAAAGGTGAATATCAAAAGTACGCTCAGCAATTAGCGAAAGAATTTACCGATAATTTTGCTAAATACTCTGTGTCAGATGCGATTAAGCAAGCAGGGCCAAGACTGTAAACTGTACTCATTTATACAAAAACCAGCCAAATGGCTGGTTTTTTATTGCTCAATTTCTGGTAGCTTAGTTATAAAGATACTTAGTGATCAGCACGTTAGTCACAATCGGGCGACCGGTTTCCTGCTCCAATAACTCGTTAATACGTTGCAAGCATGCCTCTCGAATATCTTCGCGGCCTGTGATCGACTTAACCTGCCCACCTGTCTGCTGACCAAGAATTTCTAGAATGGCAGAACGAAGTAAGGGCTCATGATGCTCAACCAACTCCAAGTCTCCACTGCCTTGCACCATGAGCTCCATGCCAACACGTACAAATCCAAGTTTACCCCTAGTGGACGAAATATAGTTGGTCACAAACTCTGGCTCAAAGCCATAGTAGAGGTATTCCCCCATTTTTGCTTCTGCTTTTGCAAAAAAGCCCGAAACGAGCAGAGTAAGTCCAGCCAACATCACTGGCCAAAAACGCGTTTTCATTATTTTGCCCCAAAAATTCGCTTATTTTCGTCTGTTATTCATGTCATGAATGATTGGTATTCGGTCTATGGTACACTATGATTTTGACTATCTACAAAGTGATACGCCATTAATGTCACCTTCCCACAGTTTTCCCTATGGTGAACCCATTCCTTGGTCAAGTGAATCATGTTTACCTGATCATTCAGCAAATTTAACATCTTGGTTACTTGCTAGCGGCAGTTTAACTGAAAAACTTAAGGCTTGCTGCCAAAAATTTGACGTAAAAGTGCTAGGTGAAGCATTACTTGCTCCTTTTGAAGAAGAAATGCCTAAGCAATCTAAGGTATGGGTTCGGGAGGTTTTGTTGTGTTTGGATGATATTCCTTGGGTCTTTGCCCGCACTTTGATCCCACAACCACTGCTGCAACAAACGCAAGTCGACTTTAAGGGCTTGGGGACAAAACCGTTAGGACAGCTTTTATATAGTCATCATCAGTTTATCCCGAATGATATTGAAGTGGCGGTATCTCTCCCCAACGGAAACATCAGTCAACTCTCTCATTCTTTAGGGCAATCATGTCAACAAGTATGGGGAAGGCGCCGTTTCTTTACCTATAAAGACCAACAAATGACGGTGAGTGAGTTTTTTCTGCCTCATGCGGTGAGAATGATTGAACAGATGGCTTAACTACTCAGCCATGGATACCTTAATGTTGTATTCATAGCTGAGTTTTTTACGTCATTTTTTATGCATTCGTTCCTAAATATTTTGCGATACCATCAAGGAACATTTGCACTGAAATCATGACCAGTACCATTCCCATCAATCGCTCAACGGCTGATAACCCTTTCTCACCAAGCACCTTAGTAAACAGGCCGTTAAAGAGCAAAATGATGGCACTTAATCCCCAAGAAATGATCAAGGCAATGGTCCAGTCTGTCATACGACTGCTATCGGTATGCGCTAATAAAATTAAGGTTGCTAAAATCGACGGCCCCGCCATTAAGGGAATAGCCAACGGAACAATAAATGGCTCTTCACCTGCGGCTAACCCCACCACGCCACCCGGTTGTGGGAAAATCATCCGAATCGCAATTAAGAATAAAATAATACCACCCGCAATACTAACAGATTCAGTTCTGAGCCCTAAAAAGCCCAACATGGCCTCACCGGCATATAAAAATATCAGCATGATCCCAAGTGATATTAACAATTCACGGATCAACACTCGACGGCGCTTCTTTGGATCAATATGACGTAATATTGAAGCAAATATCGGTAGGTTCCCGAGGGGATCCATGATCAAAAATAGCATTACGGTAGCAGAGAGAATATCCATGAAGCGTCTTTTATTTGGGGTTAAACAGGAATGATTGTAATTCTATCTGCTTTTTGAGAAATAGTGAGGCTAAAGCCGTAAACTTTACCTTAAGTAAACAATAAAATACCTGACGTTAACAATTAAGTCTCACAAGTATATATATCGCAAAATTACAAATGGGAATAGTAAGCATTTGAGAATACGATTATAATTGCTTTGGCGTAAATGCAAATGCCATATACAATTATGCCATGCTGTCACTAACCTTTTCGTAATGCAGCAAAGTTTCCACCGTATTGTCACCATTAGAGTCGAAAGATTCTAAATATACTAGGTTTTTTCATGCTCTATCTCATTGCCAGTTTGATGGCCTTGCTTGCCGGCCCTATTTGTTATCGTCTACTGGCTTCAGGCTCTGCATTACAAAAAGGGCTTGATGGTTTTATTTTTGTCTCCCTTGGCGGCTTGGTATTGATCCATATTTTGCCAGAGTTGATTGAACACGGTGGATGGCTGACATTGCTGTTTGTCGCGATTGGTATGTGGGGACCAACCATGAGTGAGCGGATCTTTCATCGCCACTCAGAGTTAACTCACAACCTCACTTTGATACTCGGTGTGGGTGGGCTTCTGTTACACACTCTCACCGATGGCGGCGCTTTAATCTTAGCCCAGCAACCAGAAAACTCGACGCTATTAGCTTTGGGGATCATCTTACACCGTCTTCCCGTTGGCATTGCTATTTGGTGGTTACTCAAACCCCAAGTGGGCAGTCGCTGGGCGGCTGTGGTATTAGGGTTAATGATGCTACTCACTTCGATTGGTTATGTGTTAGGAGAACAACTTCTTTCCCATTTATCGCTTGATAACACGGCGTACTTACAGGCCTTTGTAACGGGCTCTATCTTACATGTGGTGTTGCATCAGCCCCACGTTGATAAGCCCCAAGATCCGCAAGGCCGATCTGAGTACCATGCAGGTATTGGTAGCTTATTAGGCATAGGGTTGTTGTTCATTATCATGTTCACAGAACTTGGAGAGCGTCATCAGCACACTTCCGGACATGAGCTGGCAATGTTTTGGCATTGGGTTATTGATATTTTGCCCATCATGTTGCTAACGTTGGCTTTGGGATTTGTAAGATTAAGCCTACAACACAAGTTACCATCATCATTTAGAAACGCTTTACCCCAACATCTAGCCCCAGAGGTGGTATTATTTACTCTATTGGTATTGGGGCTACCTTACGCTCTGTTCCAATTGTTAGCAGGCTTGGTGGTTTACAAGTTTACCGATCATTCGCCCGCTAAACCTTCAGATCATCACAGCTCTTCATTAACCTTAATTGATAGGAATGCCGCCTTAGTGATTTTTAGCTTACTGCTAATGAATATCATCGGACAACCAACAGGTCTTCTTTCTTTGGCTGCGATACAAGTATTGATAATCTTACCTTTGTTGATTATCTGCCGCTTCACACTCTTGAGTGCTTCTGTATTAGCGGCCAGCTTGGCATTTCAGCAATGGCACACAATAGCCATATTGTGCACCCTTATTTTACCCCCATTGATGACGGCAACCCACTTAAAGCACCAACTGAAACCTATCCTACTTGGTGCACTGGCAGTGATTATTGGGTATTGGTTATTTCCTAACACCATAGCCTTTTCTGCTATCCAAGATCATGAATCTGTCACCATCATCACTGTATCGGCTTTAGTCCTTGGACTGCTTTGTTCAATGAGCTTATTACGCCTAGGCCCAAGGAACTTTTTAAAGCAAATGTGGGGCGGACCGATAAAAACACACCACCATCATTAACCTCGACAGAGTGATAAAAATACGCTAAAACTGCCATTAAGACCTTTTAAAAAATGGATCATAATGGCAACGTTTTCGATGTGGTTACTGAAGCTATTTGGCTGGACAATTACAGGACAATTACCCAACGATCGCCAGTTTATTTTGATTGGCGCCCCACATACCAGTAATTGGGATTTTGTGATTGGGATCTTAGCCCGCTCTGCCGTCAAGCGTCGAATTCACTTTTTAGGTAAACATCAACTCTTCATTCCGCCTTGGGGTTGGCTGTTTCGAGCACTCGGTGGAACGCCTGTTAACCGCACCCAAAATAACAACTTAGTACAAGCCGTATGCGAGCAATTTGCCACTCGCAAAGACTTTGCACTCGCCTTGGCTCCTGAAGGCACACGCGGCAAAGTAAACCGCTGGAAAACCGGGTTTTACCATATTGCCGTTCAAGCCAAGGTGCCAATTATCTGTGTGGCTTTTGATTACCAGCACAAAACCGTCCGTATCGAGCCAAAGTTGTTTCCAAGTGGCAATATTGACGAGGATATGAATCAGATCTTGTCATACTATCGAACCATTCAAGGGCGTTACCCTAAAGAGATTCCTGACTATACGAGTGATTAATTTTTGGTATTATCGACATAACAATAAATATAATAATCGAGGATTCAGCTGTGCAACCTACTATTTATGTCGTTAATATGCCTGCGAGTAAAGCCCGTTGGCAGCACCTTCAGCAGCAACTCTCTCAACTTGGCCTACAAGGCACACGCTTTAATGCGGTTGTTGGATCAGCTCTCTCTTCTAGTGAAATCGAAGCAATCTATGACCCTCTGCTCAATAAACAACACCATAAGCGGAATCTGACTGTTGGAGAAATAGGGTGTTACGCCAGCCATCGACAGATATGGCAACAACTCTTGGATTCCGGTGATCCCTATGCCATCGTTTTAGAAGATGATATTAATTTATCTGCTGACTTTCCTGCCATTGTATCCAGTATTGAACAACTGCAACACTGGGATTTGATCAAGCTATCAGATAACCGTAACAACCCTCCGGCCGAGTGTACTTCCATTTCAGATAACATAAGCTGCGTGAGTTATAAAAGAGTGCCAAATTGCACGACTGGCTATGTGATCAGTCGCCAAGGGGCTCAAAAGCTACTTTCCCGCCAACGCTTTTTCAGACCTGTTGATGTAGATATGCAGTTTCACAGTGAACTTAAGTTACGCTTAATTGGTCTATTACCCTATTGTGTTTGCGAAGCCGGCTTCGACAGTGAGATTGTTGCCATGAACCCAAATAAAAGACATGGCAATAGAAGTACTTTTTGGAGAAATGTTAAGTTTCGTTTGAGATTAATGAGACAACGCTTATTTCAATCCGCATCACTTAATGAAATAATCAGACCCTCGAACTGAGTTAGCCTCTGATAGTTTCACACATTTCAATGAACACCATTACTGACACACTTTCTAAATAAAGCATGGACCAATGAACGTAACCTTTTTACTGCCGAACGAAAAAGATATTACCCCTTTTCTTGACTACGACTTGCGTCAGCATTGGCATTTATTTGTCGAAGCCCCACACTGTTGGATCACTCAGACCTATTTACATTTAGTCAGTCGAAATTACCCTGTTCAACTCAGTAATCGGTTGCCTGAATCAGGTATCGTAGTATTCCACGCTAAAGATAAAAAAGCGTTGTTCGCTTTAAACCCGTCACCGTCTCTTATTTTGGTGTGTGTTCGTGGTGACTTAAACAGTCCAATGATTGCTGATTTTGAACTTCTGCAAAATCCAACTTATGTCGATGATCAGCATAATTTTTTCATTCCATTATGGTCTCAAGCCTGTTTAATACCGAGAACTCCCTCTCGTGAAAATACGGTTTCAACATTGTCATTTAAGGGATTCAATAAAAACTTAAGCTCTGAATTTCAGCAGCCAGAGTGGGAACAGTTTTTACAAAAAAATCAGCTAAGCTGGCATAAAGACAGCACAACTTCAGATGATGAATCAGGTAAAACGCAAGTAATGTGGAACGACTACCAGAACGTCGATGTTATGCTGGCAGTAAGACCTAAGTGTAAGCTTAATTTTTCACACAAACCCGCGACAAAACTCTATAACGCCTGGCATGCTGGAATACCTGCAATTTTGGGAAAAGAGTCAGCCTATCAAGCATTAAAACAATCCGACCTTGATTACATTGAGGTGTCGTCCGCGGAAGAAGCTAAAGCCGCCATATTGAAATTGAAAAACGAGCCAGCTCTTTATCAAGCCATGGTGGAAAATGGCCATAAGCGAGCCATCGAGTTCTCTGATGATGCGATCAGTGAGCAATGGGCAAAATTGCTATTCAATACCATTCCTGAAAAAAGCCAACACTTACGGCATCGTAAACGCTGGTTGCCCTTAGTCTGGCGTCATCGAATTAACAAGTGTATTTACCCTTTATTAGGGCGCTCTCGGCGATAAAGTGATATGCCACGTGAGCAGTGCTGATATGCCTCTGCTCATTTATCGCTGCAAAAACAATCAAGAAAGATCAACGCCCTCTAGTATCTGACTAAATTTTTGTATTAGATAAGGGACACCATTACCGGATGGTTGTAGTTGTAACTTCTTCTGCCAATGGGTTAATGAGTTTGGCTTTAAAAAGTCATCTAATGCATGCTCTAACGTGTCTTCTGTTGCGGTACAAATCAAGTTTTGGGATAAACAAGCTTTTATACGATTGGGTTGATCTTTCGAAACCGCTATCGCAAATGTGGGGATCGTTAATGCGATTGACTGCAACATGGTTCCCCCTCCACTCAGCACCGCCGCTTTTGCCCCTGACAACAAAGTGATAAACGCCTGATTATCAAGGGCTGAAATCACCTCGACTGAATCTGTGGACTGTGGTAACTCACCAGTATAATTACAGCCCATCACAACAACGGTTTTCACATTGAGGCTAGCTGCAACTCTTGACGCTTGTGAAAACATGACTTCGGAAGCGGCATGATCTCCAAACTGATGACCCCCAGAGCCTGCGCTAAACAGGACATAGTCTTTATCACAAAGTTGGTACTGCTGTTGTAACTGCTCTTTGAGTGTTGATTCAGCAGGGCGAAATACCACCCCAATAGACTTAGGAGGAGTAAGATTAAATAACCTGATGTTCAAGCGTTCAAGCCATGATAGTGGCTTAATCGCGTATTCGGGCTGAACCACAAAATGATGATCGGTCCATTTGGCCCTGCCCAATTTCAAACCCTTGCGACGTTTCTTCGCGTGTTGACTAAAAAAGACCGTCGTCGCTCCAACTTTTTTTGCTTGTTTTAATTGCGACTGTCTACCTGACGCATCAAATACCACAATATCTGGACAAATATCTCTGATAATTTGATTCACTGAGTCTGAATCTTTTGTTGGGCTGCTATCCAATAAATAGGTTTTGAAAGGACAGTGTTCAGCATAGGGTGCATTTCTATTGAGCACAAAAGCGATGTTAGCTTGCGGCCACGCTTCAGCAACAGATTGGGCAACGATCATTGATCGCATATATTCGCCAATCCCTTCTGTTGATGATACCGGAACAAATAAAAAACTTGGAGAATTCACCACGATTTGGCCTCTATTCTTAATTAACACACTGTTCTAATTGTTGGATCACCTGCTCTGTAGTGATCCGTTCCATCAAACCTTCACCTTTGGCGCGTTTTCCCCATGGCACATTCGCTCCTTGCTGCTCAGCAATGACATCACAGTACACACTCACGACCTTATCCCTGTCATTATAAGGCCCGGTGCGACCAGGATTTGAGTGAGCATACAAACCAATAACAGGTGTCCCTTGCGTCGTCGCCATATGTGCCGGTCCCGTATCGGGGGCGAGTACCAATTTAGCGTGTTTAAGTAAAGCCAATAACTGCAACAAACTGGTATTGCCAACTTGGTTAATAAGCTCAGTTTGGCTGTGCTCAATAATGCTATTAGCCAATTGCTTTTCTAACCCAGAAGGGCCACCACATAACATCACTTGATAACCTTTGTTTGCCATATGATCCGCCACTTCAGCGTAGCGTTCTGGTAACCAATTACGTTCGGCTTTGCTTGCTGCGGCGCAAATAATAAACGTCGGTTGCTGACATTGCTGCTGCGCCCACTGTTCATCGGCATCTGGGATCGGAATATTCCATTGAGGCGTTAAGTCTTCCACCCCAATAGCACGAGCAAAGCCCATAAAGCCATCCAAAACGTGTGGCTCTTGTTGAGGGGCGATAGCATGATTGGTCACCAACCATTGCCCTTCTTTGGCACGCGCTTTATCAAAGCCCACTTTAATATCTGCCTTGATCATTAATGAAGCGATACTGGCTCTGAGTGCGACTTGCATATGCAGAAGTACATCAAAGCACTGCCCGTTTAATGATTGTTTCAGATTGGTATAGCTTCGCCAGCCTTGGGATTTATCAAAAATCACAAACTCAACATTAGGAAGGTGTTTAACCAACTGATATTCCACTTTACCAACCACCCAAGTGATAGCAAGGTGAGGATATCGGCGCTGGATTGTCTGTACCATAGCCACCGCATGACATACATCGCCAATGGCTGAAAGACGTAATACACATAAAGATTGTTTACTTGAAAGATCCAGCTTCATTTAAAACACCGAGTTGTTTATTCGTGATATTTCCGCAAGCGACTCATGTTAATGTAGAATGAGGTCACAAGCCATGGTTCAACCTGAAAATGCAGATAAAAACCCATAAAAATGTCACAGTTGCAGTAGCGGCTCCTCAATTCCAATCTTTAACCGCTGAACACTTTGAACCCAATTATTGGCAAGCAAAGCAGTCGATAACAGGCACGTCAACTGGGCGTCATACTACATGGTTTATTCAGGGAGCAGACACAAAGCAATGGGTACTGCGTCATTATTGGCGTGGTGGGCTGATGGCAAAATTCAGCCGTGATTTATATCTGTATACTGGACGAGAATATACCCGCCCCATGGCTGAATTGCGATTATTAGCCCATATGATCCAGCTCGATTTACCCGTGCCTCGTCCTGTCGCTGCCAAAATTGAACGTACTGGTTTATGGTATCGTGGTGATATCTTGATTGAGCGAATTGATAATGCCGTTGATTTACACGGTTTGCTTTCCAGCAGCAACATGGACGACGCATTATGGCAACAACTGGGTGCGACCATAGCTCGTTTTCATCGACTTGGCATCTATCACGCAGACTTGAATATTAAAAATATTTTATGGGATAAGCAGCAATTTTATTTGATTGATTTTGATCGTGGCGAAATCCGTAAACCATCCTCATCTTGGCAACAAAGCAATATTGCACGACTGCGCCGTTCATTTGATAAAGAAAAGGCCAAACTTCCCGAGCTGGCCTTTAATGAACAAGATTGGCAACAGCTGCTAACCGGCTACCAAAATGCCCTATAGCTGTAATGCCCGTCAATTAAGAAAACCGCCACTCCATATGAGATACTGACTCAAAAATTCAAATCATTGAATTTACAGGAGAGAGGGAAAGCAATAAGCTGAATGTCCGAGGCATGGATGCCGAGGCCAAGCGCCCATGGATGGGCTTGTAGCGTTTCAGCGTTTGCTTATCCTCGCTTGAAAAACTTAGCTATCAGAAATTACCCTATAGTCGGGCTTTTATAATGGCTTGATGTTTCAAAAGCGCACCACGATTCGCTGCCACGCAATCTTTTGCCGCTTGTTGACGTTTGCTCAATTCACTTGGTTGATTGATATTTTCAATCAACGATTGGGCCAGAGCGGAACTTGAATCTACCGAGATCATGCTGTTAACGCTTGTGAGCATTTGGCAGATATCGGTAAAGTTATAGCGAGACGCTCCCATCAGCACAGCTAATCCCATCGCTGCGGCCTCCAATGGATTTTGCCCACCGTGCTCAATAAACGAGCCACCAATAAAGGCTTGATCGCCACAAGCAAAAAACTTGAGCATTTCTCCCATCGTATCACCCAGTAATACCTGAGTAGACGCAGTAACAGCATCTTGCTGGCTGCGTCTTGCTATGGTCAACTGATGAGCTTCAATACGCTTGGCGGCTGTATCGAATTGTTCAGGGTGACGGGGAACCATAATCAATAGCGCGCTTGGGTGAGTTTTGAGTAATTGCTGATGAGCCTCAAGTACGGCATCAAACTCCCCCGGATGGACACTGGCTGCAACCCAGATTGGCGAAGCATCTCGCTGCCATTGTGCTCTTTGCTTTTTTCCCTCTTCTAGGATTGCATCACTGATCTTTAAATCAAACTTAAGGCTACCGGTCACTTCTGTTTTCGTGGCCTCAACGCCTAATTGAATAAATCGTTGCTGCTCTGCTTCAGTTTGGACGCCAATATAGTCTAAGGACTTAAGCATTGGCTCTGTAAGTGCGGGGTATTTTTGATACTTAGCAAAGGAAGACTCAGATAATCGCGCATTGGCTAAAATGACTTTCGCCCCCTGCTTTTGCGAGTAATGCAACAAATTTGGCCATAACTCTGTTTCCAAAATCACCACCAGCTTTGGTGATAATCGGTTAACAAAACGTTGAGTCGCACAGGCAAAATCCATCGGTAAATAGCAATGCTGAACTTTATCACCAAACGCTTTGTTTACCAGCGCCGATCCTGTTGGACTAGTTGTAGTGATAGTTACCCTATGTTCAGGATAAGTATCTATAATGCTTTGAATAAGCGGGATAGCGGCCTGAGTTTCTCCCATAGATGCGGTATGAAATAACACATCTGTTGGTTGAACTTTATGCCATCCGAACCGCTCCGACCAGCGACTTCGGTAGTCTCGACTCTTTATCGCCCTTACCGCTAAGTAGCTGATTAATAAAGGTGAGAGCAAATACAGAAGAGCAGAATACCAAAAACGATTCATGTAACGTTCCAATTACAGACTTTGCTTGAAGATTAACGCCAATGCTACCATAACCGCTGATATGACGTAACAATCTGGGCAAATTAGCCTTTAGGAAGCCAAATGAAAACTCGTGATAAAATCATCCACGCCAGTCTTGAGTTATTTAATGAGCACGGCGAGCGAGCGATCACTACTAACCACATTGCGGCTCACTTAGGGATCAGCCCCGGTAACCTGTATTACCACTTTAGAAACAAGCAAGACATCATTCAGAGTATTTTCAGTTTATACGAAGGGCATTTAGAGGAAAACTTTCAACCTTTACAGCAAGGAGTGATAAGTCCTGAACGCTTAGTGAATTACTTTGATGCCATCTTTTATAGCTTATGGCAATTCCGCTTTCTGTATGCCAACCTCAGTGATATTTTGCAAAAAGATGAGTCGTTAAAGCAACGCTATCATGCCATTCAAGGCAAAGTCATGGCTTCAGGTCAAAGCATCATTCGCCAGCTGGTTAATAATGGTATCTTAACCATTCCTGAGGATGATCTTGAGCGCTTTGCCGATACCTTAAAAATGATCGTCGCGTCATGGATCAGTTATCGACTGTCACAATCGACGCATTCCCACATTGAAAAACCTGAACTCTACGATGGTGTCTCAAGAGTCATTATGCTAACCAAAATCTACGCAACGCCCAATGCTAAGCAAGCCTTTGAGCAATTGGAAAGGCGCTATATAGAATTGAGCCACAGCCACCAATAACGCATTGTTGAAGTGACCTAAATCAGGGCAGATAAGGCGTGCGTTAAGATTTACACCACGACACCATTTCAACTCCATGATCCTTTTGAACAATCCTCGTCATGGGGGTACACTTACCCCCATTCTAATATCATCGGCTAATGTAACCTGCACGGTTCCGATAATTTAACCTCTGATTTAAAGGAGCGTCCTTTGGCCTCACCATCTTTTTACCAACAAATTAATCAGCAACTGGCTGACGTTAAAGCTGAAGGGCTTTATAAAAGTGAACGTGTCATAGTTTCACCACAACAAACAGCAATTAACGTTAACAGTGAAGAAGTCATTAACTTCTGTGCCAATAATTACTTAGGCTTAGCTAATCACCCAGAGCTGATCAAAGCGGCTCAACAAGGGTTGGATGCTCATGGTTTTGGTATGGCATCTGTGCGTTTTATTTGTGGTACTCAAGACATTCATAAGCAATTAGAGTCTGCATTAAGTGAGTTTTTGGGCATGGAAGATACCATTTTGTACTCTTCGTGCTTTGACGCTAATGCGGGGTTATTTGAAACTCTATTAGATGGTAATGACGCCATTGTGTCTGACGCGTTAAACCACGCTTCCATTATTGATGGTGTGCGTTTATGTAAAGCGAAGCGTTTCCGTTATGCCAATAACGACATGGCAGATCTAGAACAACAACTCATAGCCGCCAAAGACGCTGGCGCGCGTAATATTCTTATCGCCACTGACGGTGTGTTCTCTATGGACGGAGTGATTGCCAACTTACAAGGTGTGTGTGACTTGGCAGATAAATACGGCGCATTGGTGATGGTTGACGACTCTCACGCTGTTGGCTTTGTGGGGGAAGAAGGTCGAGGTACACACGAATACTGTGAAGTCATGGATCGCGTAGATATTATCACGGGTACCCTAGGCAAAGCCTTAGGCGGTGCATCTGGTGGCTTTACCTCAGGGAAAAAAGAAGTGATTGACTGGTTACGTCAACGCTCGCGCCCTTATCTATTCTCAAATTCATTAGCACCAGCCATTGTCAGCGCATCAATTCGTGTATTAGACATGCTTAAAGATGGTGCTGATTTGCGTAACCAACTTAAAGACAATGCGCGTTATTTCCGTGAGCAAATGTCGGCGGCAGGCTTTACGCTTGCGGGTGCCGACCATGCCATCATTCCTGTAATGATTGGGGATGCTAAATTGGCAGGTGATTTTGCAAACCGTCTACTTGAAGAGCACATTTATGTGATTGGCTTCTCCTTCCCTGTGGTACCTAAAGGCCAAGCGCGTATCCGTACACAAATGTCAGCGGCTCATACTCGCGAACAATTAGACAAAGCCATCGAAGCCTTTATCCGTATCGGTAAAGAAATGGGTATTATCCAATAATGAAAGCGTTAAGTAAGTTAAAGCCTGAAGAAGGCATTTGGATGGTCGACGTTGATAAACCAGAAATGGGTTACAACGATATCCTGATCAAAATCCGCAAAACGGCGATTTGTGGCACTGATATCCATATTTATAACTGGGACGAATGGTCACAAGCCACCATTCCCACACCTATGGTTGTAGGCCATGAGTACGTGGGTGAAGTGGTTGCCATCGGTGAAGGTGTTCGTGGCTTTAATATTGGTGACCGAGTATCAGGCGAAGGTCACATTACCTGTAGTCATTGTCGTAACTGCCGTGCGGGTCGTACCCATTTATGTCGTAACACCACAGGTGTAGGCGTCAACCGTGAAGGCGCATTTGCTGAGTATCTTGTTATTCCAGCATTCAACGCCTTTAAATTACCTGATGATGTCAGTGATGACTTAGCCTCAATCTTTGATCCGTTTGGCAATGCTGTGCATACCGCTTTATCGTTTGATTTAGTGGGTGAAGATGTATTGATCACGGGCGCAGGCCCAATCGGCATTATGGCAGCGGCTGTCTGTAAACATGTGGGTGCACGTCATGTCGTGATCACTGACGTTAATGAATACCGCCTAGACTTAGCCCGTAAAATGGGCGCTACTCGTGCGGTTAACGTAGCAACAGAAGAGTTAACATCTGTGATGTCTGAGCTTGGTATGACTGAAGGCTTTGATGTTGGCTTGGAGATGTCAGGTGTGCCATCGGCATTCCAAAGTATGCTTGATGCGATGAATCACGGCGGAAAAATTGCCATGCTGGGTATTCCACCTGAAAACATGGGGATCGACTGGAGTAAGGTGATCTTCAAAGGGTTAGAAATCAAAGGTATCTACGGCCGTGAGATGTTTGAGACTTGGTATAAGATGGCTAGCCTTATCCAATCAGGCTTAGATATCAGCCCAATCATCACTCACCACTACCATATTGATGACTTCCAACAAGGCTTTGATGCCATGCGTTCGGGTCAATCAGGTAAAGTGATTTTAAACTGGGATTAAGGGTTGAAGCTGTAATAAATACAGAAAGTTTCATTCAAACCTATTAAAAAACCCAACGTCATACCTGCTAAAGTAGGTATGACAACGTTTGTATTTGTTTAGGAACAAGCAATGACTCAAGTGAAACACCTCAATGTTGCTCAATTGATTGCCCTTTCAGGCGAACACGACAATATTCAATTGGTTGACATTCGTGACCCTGAAAGTTTCAGCAATGGTCATATTGCCAAGGCAACACACTTAACGAATGACAATATTACTGAATTTATTCGTGATGCCGATTTGGACGCGCCAACAGTAGTGGTGTGCTATCACGGGATCAGTAGCGTCCAAGCAGCACAATATCTGATCCAGCAAGGCTTTGAAGACGTCTACAGTCTTGACGGTGGTTATGAAGCTTGGGCTAAGGGTTAACCCTCAATCGTTATCTGAAGCCGATCCTGTGTCGGCTTCATTATCTTCATCTGACGCTTCTTCATCGTCGTCATCTTCTTCATCATAATCATCGTCGTCTTCATCATCGTAATCCAGCGACATCACGATCCGCATCAGTTCAGCGACGGGCTCAAATAAGCTTTCTGGGATAAAATCTCCTGATTCCACTTCTGAATATAAAGCTCTCGCCAACGGAATATTTTCTACCACAGGCACTTGCTCTTTTTCAGCAAGGTCGACAATGTGCAAAGCTAAGTGATCTTGTGCTTTTTCAAGCACTTTAGGAATAGGCGATTCCTCAGCATCATAAAATAAACACACGGCAAGGTGATTGGGGTTTCTCACTACTGCGGATGATTTTTTCACATTCGACGCCAAACTTCCTGAGGCAATTTCACGCTGAGTTTCACGGCGCTTTTGTTTGATTTCGGGATTACCTTCGGTATCTTTACGCTCCTGCTTAGTTTCTTCTTTTGACATCTTTAATTCTTCCATCGTGGAATGACGTTGAAACACATAGTCAGCCGCACCAAACAGCAAGTAACACCCCACAAAACAGCCCCACAACCATAAAATTAAGGTCATCATCACCTTAAGACCACATTGTTCATCACAAATGGGAAGATACTGAAAAGAGTTGGAGTATTTATGAAGAATGTAATAGAACACCGCACTGAGAACTAAGACCTTAAAGATATTCTTAGCCAGCTCAAATAAGCTTTTCATCGAAAATAATTGTTTAGCATTATTGACGACATTAAGCTTATCAAATTTAGGTTCTAAGGCTTCCGAGGCCCACAATGGCCCAGTTTGAACAATATGACCAAGGATTATGGTCGCTGATAACACTAAGCCTAAGCCGCCAAAATACTTGATCAAAATCTCCACAAACCCCAAAAAAAGTTGTTCGCTGGCGGTTCTCCAGTCTAAGTTCATGTATTCAATGGACTGTTCAATCAGCTTGATATTGGCGTTAAGAAAGTCATGCCCCATAAATAAAAAGTAAGCGAGGATCACCGCCATTTCTAAGCCAGTTACAATCTCATTACTTTGGATCACCTGCCCTTTTTTTCGGGCATCACGTATTCGTTTCTCGGTAGGTTTTTCGGTCTTTTGTCCACCTTCAGCCATAATGTCTCCTCCTTATGGCTTAGGTTCTAACAGGTGATACAAAATTTGAAAATGTGATTCAGCGCTGTCAGTACGAGCAAGATAATTATGAAACGCAAAGTTGATGCAATAGATCATCACCAACAGCACCATGACCGACTTAACCGGCATGGATAAAAAGAATACGTTTAATTGCTGCGCCGAGCGATTCACCAAACCAAAGGCGGTATCGGTGAGCATCATGATCACCATTGCAGGCATAGCAAACCCCATAAACAAGGCGTTCATCAACCGCCATTCTTTTAAAAAGAAATCAAATAACGGAATATTGCCATTCAAATACAAAGGCGAACCAGGCGGCAGTACAAGGTAAGACTCATACATGGCACTGAGTAAGAAGTTCAGTCCACCTGAAGCCAGAAACAGCACACTTAAAACCTGAGCAAAAATTACACCATAAACCGAAGACTCCACTCCCAATAACGGGTTAAGAACCGTTGAGAGCGATGAACCACGCATGGTATCAATTAAAAAGCCCGCCATATCAATCGCCCAAAATGGCACGGCAGCACAAAAACCGATCATCAGACCAATAGCAAACTCTTCTATATACAAGCCAACTAGCTCAAGATAAGTGGCTTCTAATAAATGTTCGTGCATGTCCATTAACGTAGGCATCACAGGAAAAGCAAACATCATGACAAGGCCGTTGCGCATTAAGCCGCTGCTTAAGCTACCACTTTTGAATAATGGCAATAGCAACATCATCCCCAACGGACGCATCATGCTGAGGGAAAAGACAGGAAGATGTTCTGTAAGGGCTTTATAGAACTCTGTCTCCAATTTACCCCACCTTATCAATCAGATTGAACATCTCATTAGCGAAGTTAAGCATGGCCACCGCCATCCATTCGTAGGTCATGGCCATGACAATACTGACCCCCACCAGCTTGATCAAAAACTGTAACGTTTGGTCTTGAATTTGAGTTAAAGCTTGAACCAGTGATACTAATACCCCTAATACCGAAGCGACCAAGACCGTCGGCATTGAAAGCAATAGTGTGATCCACAAAAGCTCGGAGGTGAGGTGAATAAAATCGGATACATTCATGAGTATGACAACATCAATTGACTAATGAGTTTTTCCCATCCCCCCATCATAATGAAGATCAGGATCTTAAACGGCAGTGCGATGGTCATCGGCGATACCATCATCATCCCCATCGCCAGCAAAATATTCGAGACAATGATATCGATGGCGACAAAAGGTAAATACAAGAGTAGACCAATCTTAAAAGCCTCGATTAACTGGCTTAAGGTAAAAGCGGGGATCAGCACCATGAGCGAGTTTTTATCGAGATTTTCATGGTAGGCCTTGGGCCAAATCTTGTGGCCTACCTTTGAAAAATAGTTGATTTGCTTGGCATGACTGTGCTTTTTTAAAAACTCGCGATAAGGCTCAGCCGCTTGTGTATTTAAACGCTCAAGAATATCTGGCGCACTGAGCTTAATGGGATTTTGCTTTAAATTACTGTAAATTTCGCTGCCCACGGGTGCCATGATAAATAAGGTTAACACCATGGATAAGCCGTATATGGCCATATTGGGTGGAATTTGCTGTACCCCTAATGCCGTTCTAAGCATGGATAGCACAATAGAAATTTTAAGAAACGAAGTCCCCATCACTGCAAATAAAGGCAACAGTGATAACGCAAACAATACGATGATCAAGTGAACGGGATGTTCAAGTAAGCTCATGCCGACGTCCTGTAAGTTTTATAACACATTAGCGTCTGGCGGGAGGTTGCCACCATCAGGTGAATACCTGAACTTCTTAGTGATTATGCTTAACAATAAGCAGCGCAACTTTGCCAACGACTCATTCAAGAATAGACCTGAATCATGAGTTCAGCCATATCGACAAAGTCGGAAAATGTTAACAATAAAATTAAGGTGATCGGAGAACATTAAGAGCAAGTCGATCACTTGCTCTTTAACATAGGGAATTTAATCAGCAAAAGCCTTGGCGAAACGCTCAACCTTCTGCCAATCGGTAAACTCATAGGTACCACGAGTATCGGTAGGGCCTTTCGTTATCCACATAATAAAACGGATCATGGTTCGGTCAAAAAAGCCGTATTTCGGGTACTCAATTTTTCCGGCGAAGACACCTTGCACAGCTGGGTTCCAAGGTGATTGCGCGAGGAAGTTTTTCATATAAGGGTTGGTTTTTGGCGTATTTTTTTCTGGTTTTCTCGCCACCACATTTACGGAAAAAAAACCACTTTGGGTTTGAGTCAGCCATTCATGATGTTGTCCAATAAACTCAAACACCGCTGGACGATATTTACCATAACGGATACTGGCACCAATCATGACTTTATCGTATTGAGATAACTTATCTTCAGTCACTTGTTCAAGTGATAATACCGTCACTTGAGCTTGTGTCATATGAGTCGCCATCACCTCACAAATATGCTTGGTTTGACCATCAACGGTTGA
This sequence comes from Parashewanella tropica, assembly GCF_004358445.1. Classification (NCBI taxonomy): domain Bacteria; kingdom Pseudomonadati; phylum Pseudomonadota; class Gammaproteobacteria; order Alteromonadales; family Shewanellaceae; genus Parashewanella; species Parashewanella tropica. Next base: position 28,354 of record NZ_CP037951.1, on the reverse strand, counting down.
ATAGATAAGAGCGATGTTCATTAATTCTTCCAAAATGTAGGCGTAAACAACACCAATAAAGTAAACACTTCCAAGCGACCAAATAACATAGTGATCAGTAGTACCCATTTCGCGCCATCACCGAGCGTAGCATAATTACTAGCGGCTTCACCGAGAGCTGGGCCTAAATTATTCAAACATGCGGCTACGGTACTAAACGCTGTTAACTCATCGACGCCAAATGCCATCAAGGCCAGCATACTGATAATAAATACCAAGGCATAAGCTGAGAAAAAGCCCCACACCGCATCAATCACACGATCAGGGAGAACAGAATTACCAATTTTGATGGTAAAAATGGCACGAGGGTGAACCAAGCGTTTCATTTCACGAGAGCCTTGCAGTACCAACAAAATGATTCGAATGACTTTCATTCCGCCCGCTGTCGAGCCGCCACAGCCTCCAATAAAGCTGGAGAAAATCAGCAGCATAGGCAAAAACAATGGCCAACTATGAAAGCTTTCTGTACCAAACCCCGCCGTGGTTGAAACAGATACCGCTTGGAATAGTGCATGATCTAAGGTTTCTTCAGCCGAATCATAAATATTGGTTTGATACAGTACGAGGAAACAAATCGCGGTCAAAATAAGCTGTACCGCCAATAACACCTTAAATTCGGCGTCTTTAAAATAGACTTTTAAATTGAATCCTTTGTTGGTTACGGCCGCAAAATGTAGGCTAAAGTTAATTGCCGAAATCAACAAAAACACCACGCAAATCAGGTTGATCACTGGGCTATTGAAGTAGCCCATACTGGCATCGTGTGTTGAAAAGCCACCAATCGCAATCGTCGAAAATGAATGACAAATGGCATCAAAGGCACTCATGCCTGCAAGCCAAAAAGCAGCGGCACACGCTAAGGTTAAAAACAGATAGATGTACCATAAGGCTTTTGCGGTTTCGGCAATTCTAGGGGTCATTTTGCTGTCTTTTACAGGCCCTGGAATTTCAGCGCGATACAGCTGCATCCCCCCAATCCCGAGAACAGGCAAAATTGCCACCGCTAATACAATGATCCCCATGCCACCAAGCCATTGTAATAAGTGACGATAGAACAAAATGGCTTTAGGAAGATGATCAAGCCCGACGATTACGGTTGCCCCAGTCGTCGTCAAAGCAGAAAACGACTCAAAAAAGCTGTCCGTCCAGCTCATTTCAGGATTGGTGGCAAAAATGAAAGGCAGCGAACCAATCGAGCCCAGTACCGTCCAGAACAGCACCACTATCAAAAAGCCCTCTCGGGTTCGCAGCTCGGCTTTGTGATAACGGTTGGGATACCACAAGCTGAATCCCAATAATAAACTCACCACAAAGGCTTTTATGAACGCCATGCCTTCACCATCATTATAAAAGATGGCGACCAATGCTGGCGGCAGCATAGTAATTGAAAAAAGCCCCATTAACAGGCCAGTTATTCTTATTATGGTGCGATATTGCATAACAAAATTGGTGTTAATCCCTGTGAATGGGTGTTGCTTTTGCGATGCAAATATAAAGCGGTTTTACAAAAGCAATAAAATGGTTTTTGCCATTATTTCACAATTTTCAAACTAAGTTGATGTTAAGCGTAAAAAATACCACGAACAAGAATCAATAAATAAAAACCAGTCAAAATGTAAAGCACCTTGCGGCTCTAACTAATTCGTATTTAATATGATGATCATTCAATACATTTATCCAAATCAGGTGGTATAACTTAAACCTATACACCCCTGCTTTATGGAGAGATCATGGCTCACTATGCAACGGCGCAGCAACTGAACAGCGGTCTGGCTTTTAAGTTTACCCATGACTCACGATTAACAGAATTTACGCAGGCACAATTTAATGCTCTCAGTCATCAATTTACGGCTAAGAATGATCAAATCACCCTTGCTTTTAAGGAAGGCAATCAAAGGGACATTTCTGTCACTTTTCAAGTCGATCACACACATCCTGACGCCCCTCACCTCTATTCATTCAGACGTTTCATGTGTGTTCATGTACCGGCTTATAGAGACAAAGTTCAATCCATCTTATGTGCCTATCGCGAATTTACCAGTAAGCCCTGTCTTTCAACGTTTTTTCACACGGCAGTACCAAGTGACGCCCGTTCATACTTAAGGATGCCTAGTCATACACAGGTAAAATCTGGGTACTGTAAACTTGAAACCGCATTACATGATATTCCACAACCGACAAGGCTCCAGCACTCACCAAAAATCATTTATATCGAAGCCGTAGGTTGTTTATTTCATTATGAAGTCAAAAAAGTTTCAGGTGTTCATCAAATCAGAAAGCGGTTCTCTCAACCCGATAATTCACTTGATGCATTGGAAGCATTTAAGCGTCAGCACCAATCGCAAATTGTTTTATTGAGTACAGACGGTCGACTTTTAGACTCTACGGAAAGTAAGATCATACCTGAAAACATTAGAGCTCTGATTGATAAGGAGGTAGCAACAGAAGCGATATCAGCTCAATTAGAGTTGATACAACATAAGCAAATAGATATACATGTTATTGCCCTTCAAATCAGCACCATGGTGCAGTTTATTGCTTTTTTCACACAGCCTGAATTACGGGCTACCGCAAACTTAGCCTCTGTTCAACAATACATTCCTAGGTTGGAAGAACATCATAAAATGCTGAGTCATGAATCAGGATGTCATAACCTTAAACAATTTTACCGTCGCCATCCAACCATGAAAGAGGAGCTTCAATTATGGAGATTAACAAAAGACAGAGTCTACAATGTCTCAAAAGTGACCTAATCCTCTAATGCCTTAATGACGGCTCATCAATATAGAAGTAACCACCATTTCGATCGACTAAGGCTGAAAACCAATCAATAGATTTATACCTGTCTTTGCCGTGCCAAGGATCATTGATGATCACTTTGTCACCATATATTCCTTTGACGACGATAGTGTGACCAGCTCGGATCTTAGTAAAAGCAAGCAGTCGAGCGAAGTCTCCACTACACACAAATGGCCCGTTATCTTTTAAGATTTTACTGACATACTCAAGGGTGATTTTTCTAAAAAAATCAGAACGTAAATTAGGATAATTACCCACTAGGCTGATATACAAATCATGGGGATCGACACCTTCGAAGCTGCCTCTTCTTTTGGCATCATTGGGTACCACTTTATCTGGGTAGTAATAACCAATGAGCATAGTAAAAGACATCTCACTACATTCATTAACCAAATGTTGATGGAAATAGGGAAGATTATAATCAACGTCATGCGGGCCAGAAGCACCTGGGTTTTTGGCTTTATAATTCGCGGTTGATGCTTTCTTCCTTTTATTAACCAACCGTGAAAAAAGCAGGGGGACTTTCATAACTTTTAACCTTTATGGTTAATCCGCAGTAATTGTGTTTCCCTTACACAAACCCGCAGACTCATCTAAACCATGATTTGGGCATAGTATTCGTTAAATGAGTTACTGTAGAAAGATTTTTTTTTAATACCTTATTTGTCTTTGAAGATAAGTTGTAATTGTCCTTGAGATATAACGGAAATATCTTGAGTCAGTGCTGACTTTTGAGACTTAGGAACAGCAAGGTTAAGCACAACCTGCTCAGAAAATTCTTTACCTTCAATCGTCGTTTGATACTTATTACACACATACTCCACATCACTGAGTTGTGCATAATCGCAAGTGATAGTCGCTTCATCCTTAAGCAGTTGAATGTCGGTTTCTAACTGCGGTAAACCACGTTTAATACCACCGCTGTACGCACGAACCAAACCACCTACACCTAATTTGATGCCACCAAAATAGCGTACCACAATGGCACCAATTTCACCGATATCAGCTCCCTGAAGTACCGCTAACATTGGACGCCCAGCACTACCCGACGGTTCACCATCATCGCTAGAACCACAATTCACCATTTCCTTGGGCGCTCCCCCAACAAATGCCCAACAATAATGGCGCGCATCAGGATAATCACGCCTTGCGTTAGTGAGCGCCAACTTTAGCTCTTGCTCAGACTGACAGCGAAACAAAATAGTGATAAAGCGACTTTTTTTTATTTCTTCTTCCAGCACAAACTCTTGTGCTGGAATAGCATAACGATCATCCGTCACGGTTTAGGCTAACCCGCAATCACGGGTCATATTTTCAATACGGTCAGCATGAACAATGACGTTATCTTCAATACGAATACCACCAAATGGACGCAGTTCATCCACTACACTCCAATTAATTTGGCGGCGAGTAGCCTCATCCAGTTCATTAAGCAGGGTATCAATGATGTATAAACCCGGCTCTATGGTCAGCACTTGCCCTACATCCAGAGTACGAGTGCAGCGTAAAAACGGATGTTCAGCGGGTGATGCTATATGAGTGCCTTGTTCATCGGGGCTAAAGCCTGCCACGTCGTGCACTTGCAGACCTAACATATGCCCTAACCCATGTGGGAAAAAGGCACGGGTAATACCACTGCCAATTAACGATTCAAGGCTGCCTGTCGCGAGTCCTTCATCCAACAACACTTGGGCAACTTTTTGGTGAGTGAGTAAATGTAAGTCAACGTAGCTTTTTCCTACCTTCATCTCAGCAATAATGTCATGTTGCAATTTATCCATCGCCGCAATTAAATCGGCAAAGCGATTTTGCTCAGCCGAATAGGTACGGGTAATGTCAGAGGCATAACCACCGCACGTAGCCCCCGCATCAATCAAAAATGAACGATGTTGTTGTGGCTTTTGATGTTCAAGGATCATGTAATGCAAAATGGCGGCATTTTCATTCAACGCAATGATATTGTTATAGGGAACTTGGTTTTCCCCTTGTCCCACCGCCTTCAAATACTCAAGCTGAATATCAAATTCACTTCCGCCATTGAGAAAGGCCTGTTTTGCGGCTAGGTGCCCATTTACCGCCAGTCTGTTCGCTTCACGAAGACAATCTAATTCATAGTCCGTTTTAAAAGAGCGTTGATAATGAAGGTAGTTTTCAACGGCATTTGGATTAATGTGAGTAAAGCCCAGTTGTTCAGCCAATGATGTTTCTTCACCTAAATATGCCCAGTTGGCAATATCCGACGGTAATATTGCTGAAACTTGATCCGCTTTGGTTAAGAGTTTGATATCAAATTCATCAGTCCAAAACGTTTCTGGGACATCGGAGACCTTATGCCAAAAATCAACAGGGCGATAGTAGATAAGCGTAGGCTTACTGTGTCCATCGGCGACAATCCAGCAATGAGGATTATCCAATAGCGGCAGCCAAGACTTAAAGTTTGGCGTCACTTTGAATGGATAATCCATGTCATCCAAAAACTGTCGTTTAGGCTGACCGGCATGAAATACCAAACCCGATAGGTGTTGACGCTGACAAATTTCAGCAGCTCGGCGATTCATCTCAATGATGTGCTTAGAATAATGTTGACCTATCGAGGACATGCTCAGACTCCTTAGGAATAATGCTGGAGCCCGAGTGTACCACAGCAATGATGAGGCGTTAACGGCTATAGCTATAGCTAATGACCGCATTCATCTGTGTCAATGTACGACTTTTTTCACACCAAATATAAACCATAAAATCCTCCGAGATTATTGAGTTAAATCTTTAGATAATCACCTTTATCAAACGCCCGTTTGAATTTGATTGTTTTTTCTTCTTCTTACTTTTACACTGCATATCTTCCCTCTCAATTATTTAGCAATGCAATACAGTACCAAGGATAAAAATAATGATTTATCAGAGCCATAGTATTCAAGTCGACATGCTGAATGATCACATCGCCCAGCTATGTTTTAACTCCGCGCAATCTGTAAATAAATTAGATAGTGCAACCTTATCTTCACTTGATGAAGCCTTAGATGCCATTATCAAAGCAAGCCCTAAAGCTCTCCTACTGTCATCGGCCAAATCCGCCTTCATTGTTGGCGCAGACATCACCGAGTTTTTAGGTTTATTTCAGCAAACGGATACCAAGCTTCTAAAGTGGCTATCACAAGCCAATGACGTATTTAATAAATTAGAAGATCTGCCTTTTCCTACCCTTTCTGCCATAAATGGCTTCGTCTTGGGCGGCGGATTTGAAACCGTGCTGGCAACCGACTTTCGTATCGCCGAGCCCAATGCTCGACTCGGACTGCCCGAAACCAAATTAGGTTTGATCCCTGGGTTTGGTGGCACCGTACGTTTACCAAGACTCATCGGTATTGATAATGCGCTTGAGTGGATCACGACAGGCAAACCACACAAACCAGACGTAGCAATGCAAGTGGGAGCCATTGATGCCGTAATCTCTTCAGAGCAATTACAGCAAGCCGGCATCCAAATGCTTACCGATGCCATTGATGGCAAACTCGATTGGCAAACACGTCGCCAACAAAAACAAACACCGATGCCATTACCAGCAATGGAATCGTTAATGGCATTTACCACGGCAAAAGCCATGGTATTTCAAGTAGCAGGTAAACATTATCCTGCTCCCAACGCTGCCGTTAACATTGTTGAACAATCACACCGTCAAAATAGAAAAGAAGCGCTTATTGCAGAACATCATGCCTTTATTGAACTGGCTAAAACCGACGCTGCGACCGCTTTGATTGGCATCTTCCTTAACGAACAAGTGGTTAAACATAAAAGTAAGCAGGCCGCTAAATCTATCGAGTCACCAGTGAAACAAGCTGCAGTATTAGGCGCTGGGATCATGGGTGGCGGGATCAGTTACCAAAGTGCCAGTAAAGGCATTCCGGTCATCATGAAAGACATCAACCAAGCGGCATTAGATTTAGGCTTATCTGAAGCGGCTAAGTTACTCAACAATCAAGTCACTCGCGGCAGACTTTCCACCGATAAAATGGCCAAAGTGCTCAATCAAATATCTGCCACTTTGGATTATGCTTCGATATCACACGCTGACATTGTTGTTGAAGCTGTGGTTGAGAACCCAAAGGTAAAAGCGCAAGTATTAGCTGAAGTGGAATCCCATGTTAGTGTCGATACTATCATTACCTCTAATACCTCCACCATTTCCATTGATTCATTGGCGGCAAGCCTTAAGCACCCAGAGCGTTTTTGTGGGATGCATTTTTTTAATCCTGTACACAAAATGCCGTTAGTGGAAGTGATCCGTGGCAAGCACACTTCAGACACCACCATTGCTAAAGTCGTCGCTTATGCCAATGCCATGGGAAAAACGGCAATTGTGGTTAATGACTGTCCAGGATTCTTCGTTAACCGAGTACTGTTCCCCTATTTTGCAGGCTTTAATCAACTGCTTGTTGACGGTGCAGACTTTATTGAAGTCGATAAGGTAATGGAAAAAGTCTTTGGCTGGCCTATGGGCCCTGCTTATCTGCTGGATGTCGTGGGAATGGATACCGCACACCATGCTCAAACAGTGATGGCTCAGGGCTTTCCTGAACGCATGGCTACATCGTCTAAAGACACCATTAAAGCGCTACTTGATGCTGAACGTTTAGGGCAAAAAAATGGTGTAGGCTTTTATCAATATCAAACCGATAAACGCGGTAAACCGAAGAAAGTCAAAGATGAAGCCGTAAATGCATTACTCAGTAAAACATGCCAAACTCAACAATCATTTGATAAAGACACCATCATTGCCAGACTGATAATTCCAATGATCATAGAAACAGTACGCTGCTTAGATGAAGGCATTATCGCTTCCCCTGCTGAAGCGGACATGGCGTTATTGTTCGGATTAGGCTTCCCACCATTTCGAGGCGGTGTGTTCCGTTATTTAGATACTTTTGGTATTGGTAAATTTATCGAACTAGCCGATTCTTTCGCTCAGCTTGGCCCTTTATATCAAGTGACCGACTCTATGCGTAAACTGGCTGCAGATGATGGCCGCTACTTCCCCATTTCACAATAAAAAGGAACAGACCATGAAAAATGCCGTAATCGTTGATTGTATTCGCACGCCTATGGGACGTTCTAAAGGTGGGGTATTTCGCCATCTTCGTGCTGAAACACTGTCTGCCGAATTAATGAAAGGTTTACTCGCTCGTAATCCTCAAGTAAATCCCGAACACATTGAAGATGTGATATGGGGCTGCGTGATGCAAACCTTAGAGCAAGGCTTTAACATCGCCCGTAATGCTTCACTATTAGCGGGTTTGCCAAAAACCACCGCAGGCGTCACCATCAATCGTCTATGCGGCTCATCAATGGAAGCGCTTCATCAAGCCACTCGTGCCATTATGACAGGCATGGGTGATACCTTTATTGTCGGCGGTGTTGAACATATGGGTCATGTGCCTATGACTCACGGTGTTGATTTTCATCCACAGCTTGGCCATCAAGTTGCTAAGGCATCAGGAATGATGGGCTTAACCGCAGAGATGTTAGCCCGACAACATGAGATTAACCGTCAGCAACAAGATGAGTTTGCCCTTCGCTCTCATCAACGCGCTCATGCTGCTACAGTTGAGGGAAGATTTAATACAGAAATATTTCCCATCAATGGTCATGATGCCGATGGTGCATTAACCCAAATCACCACAGATGAAGTGATCCGTGCTGACGCCTCTTTGGAAACCCTAGCTTCATTGCGCCCTGTATTTGATCCCGTCAATGGCACGGTGACCGCTGGAACATCGTCAGCCATTTCAGATGGCGCATCAGCCATGTTAGTCATGGAAGAAGAAAAAGCCAAACAACTCGGTTTGCCTATTCGTGCGCGAGTACGTTCAATGGGAGTTGCAGGTTGCGATCCCGCTATTATGGGATTCGGTCCTGTTCCAGCTACACAAAAAGCACTGGCTCGTGCAGGGCTTACCATTGATGACATTGATCTTATTGAACTCAACGAAGCCTTTGCGGCGCAATCACTACCTTGTGTTAAAGCCTTAGGCTTGATGGATAAGGTTGATGAAAAAATTAACCTCAACGGTGGTGCCATTGCTCTTGGGCATCCATTAGGCTGCTCTGGTACTCGAATATCCACCACGCTTATTAACATTATGGAAGAGAAAGATGCGAGCCTTGGATTAGCCACCATGTGTATTGGTTTTGGTCAAGGTATTGCTACAGTTTTTGAGCGAGTGTAAACACCTTCTTCGGTGCCAACTTAATTCAAAGCTGGCACCATGTTTCACGTGAAACAACATTCACATTTATTCATCATAAACTTGGCAATTGAAAACTCAATGGTAAAATAGCCGCCACTTTTGCAGTAACTAAGACGAACGATGACCACACCATTTGAAAACGCCCATCACCAACTTGATGCCCTTGGTTTGCGCTGCCCTGAGCCTGTAATGATGGTGCGGAAAAAGGTGCGTCATATGCAAGACGGTGAGACGCTATTAATCATCGCTGATGATCCCGCGACAACCCGTGATATTCCAAGCTTTTGTCAGTTTATGGATCACAAACTACTTGCTGAAGATACCAGCAGTACACCCTATCAATATCTGATCCAAAAAGGCTTGTAAGTCTTTACTTACAACCACATTTGTTTTCACATAGTTTGTAACGCTAATTCCCTTTTAAGTTTTGGTTAAATGTGCGATAAAACACATTGCATAAAATAACTAAAACGAGAATGGGAATCCGAATGTTTACCTCCAAGTTAAGCCCACTGTATGCGGCAATGGCATTGAGTCTTTCCATAAGCACAGCGCAAGCAAAAGAAGACACTAAATGGTCGGTCAATGAACCCGCCAACCAACCTACTCAAAGCGTCGACATTAATGTTACCGAAGGCACATGGATGAATGTATCCGTCAGCCCTGACGGAAAACACATCGCATTTGATCTATTGGGTGATATTTATCAAATGCCAATCAATGGCGGTAAAGCTAAACGATTAGTAAAAGGCATGGCGTGGCAAATGCAGCCCGTTTATAGTCCTGATGGCAAATCCATTGCCTATACCTCTGATGAAAATGGTGGTGATAACCTTTGGGTTATGGATGCCGATGGCAGTAATCAGCGTGCAGTTACCAATGAAACCTTCCGCCTGTTAAACAGCCCAGCGTGGAGCCCTGATTCACAATATCTTGTCGCTCGTAAGCACTTTACGGCCAGCCGCAGTTTAGGTGCCGGTGAAGTTTGGCTTTACCATGTGACAGGCGGCAAAGGTGTTCGCTTAACCGAGCGCCCTAATGATCAAAAAGACTTAGGTGAACCCGCTTATTCCCCTGACGGTCGCTACATCTATTTCAGCCAAGATGCGACGCCGGGTAAAACCTTTCACTACTCAAAAGATTCTGTGAAAGGTATTTATAAAATCAAACGCTACGATACCCAAACCGGTGACATCAATGTATTAGTATCTGGCACGGGTGGTGCGATCCGTCCAACGCCTAGCCCTGATGGAACTAAACTCGCTTACATCAAGCGTGACGGATTCCAATCGACACTGTATGTCTTAGATTTAAAGTCGGGTCTTAAAACCAAGCTTTATGACAAGCTTGATCGTGATATGCAAGAAACGTGGGCGATCCACGGCGTCTATCCAACCATGGCATGGACACCAGATAATCGTGATATCGTATTTTGGGCGGGCGGTAAAATTAATCGTCTAAACACCAAAACTCAAACAGCTAACGTGATCCCGTTTGAAGTTAACGACACTCGTGACATTCAGCCTGCCGTTGTTGTTAAACAAGACATTGATAAAGACACTTTCGATGTCAAAATGCTGCGGATGGCACAAGTCTCACCTAACGGCAAAAAAGTGGTTTATGAAGCGTTAGGTAAGCTATGGGTTCGTAACATCAAAGATGGTAGAGCCAAGCGTCTAACTCGTTTAAATGACAACATTGCTGAACTATTCCCACAATGGTCACGTGACGGTAAAAAGATTGTCTTCACTACTTGGAACGATCAAAAGCAAGGTAGTGTACGCATCGTTAGTGCTCGTGGTGGTAAACCCAAAGTACTGACCAATGAACCGGGCAAATATGTTGAACCCACCTTCTCTCCTGATGGAAAAACTGTGGTTTATAGAAAAACCAGTGGTGGTCGTCTGCTTTCCAAAACTTGGTCACAAGAAACAGGTCTATATCACGTCGATGTAAAAGGTAAGAAAAACACCTTTATCACCAGTAGCGGTTATCAACCACAATTCGGCAGCGACAATGATCGTGTCTACTTTATGGATTACGGCAAAACACCAGAATTTGCTTCCATTAACTTAAACGGTCATGAAAAGCGCACCCACTATAAAAGCAAGTTAGCGACAGAATTCCGCATTTCGCCTGATGGTAACAACCTAGCTTTTGCTGAGCGCTTTAAAGTGTTTGTTACTCCGTTCGCCAAGCATGGTGAAACCATCAACATTGGTCCAAGTGCTAATAACTTACCTGTTACCCAACTGAGTACTCGTGCGGGTGAAAGTATCAGCTGGGGTGGAGATAACAATCAACTGTATTGGACATTAGGCCCTGAACTTTATCAAGCTAAGGTCAATACCGATTACACCAAAGCTAAAGATGACGAAAAAGCTAAGCCAACTATTACTGACCTTGGTTTCAAAAAAGATGCCTATGTTCCACGTGGAACCGTCGCATTTGTTGGCGGTCAAGTGATCACTATGGAAGGTGAAAAGGTTATTAATGATGGTGTTGTGATTGTAAAAGACAACCACATCGAAGCAGTTGGTGATAACTCATTGAATATTCCTAAGGGTGCGAAAGTCATCGACATCAGCGGTAAAACCATTATGCCGGGATTATTCGACGCTCACGCTCATGGCTCTCAAGGCAGCAATGAAATCATTCCTCAGCAAAACTGGATGATGTACGCCAACCTTGCACTAGGTGTTACCACTATTCACGATCCATCCAATGACACCACCGAAGTGTTTGCGGCATCCGAGCAACAAAAAGCCGGTAACATTGCTGCACCACGTATCTTCTCAACCGGAACCATTTTGTATGGCGCTAATGGCCCAGGTTATACCTCGCACGTTGATTCGTTGGATGATGCTAAGTTCCACTTAGAACGTCTTAAAAAAGTCGGTGCCTTTACGGTGAAGAGTTATAACCAGCCACGCCGTAATCAGCGTCAACAAGTGATCGCTGCTGCTCGTGAAATGGATATGATGGTGGTTCCTGAAGGTGGTTCGCTACTGCAACACAACCTATCTATGATTGTTGACGGTCACACGACTTTAGAACACGCACTTCCTGTTGCGGCTATCTATAACGACATCAAGCAAGTATGGAAAGCCTCTAATACCGCTTACACGCCAACATTGGTTGTGGCATACGGAGGTATTTCGGGTGAACATTACTGGTATGACAAAACCAATGTGTGGGAACACCCTCGCCTGTCTAAGTACGTACCATCTGAATTATTAAACTCTCGTTCTATGCGTCGTACTAAAGCACCTGATGGACACTACAATCACTTTAATGTGGTTAAAGCCGCAAAAGAGTTAAATGATATTGGTGTGGTTACTAACATTGGTGCGCACGGTCAACGTGAAGGTCTTGCTGCACACTGGGAAATGTGGATGTTCGCACAAGGTGGCATGACCAATATGGAAGTACTAAAAACCGCGACCATTAACCCTGCCAAAACCTTTGCTCTTGATCATCAGCTTGGCAGTATCAAAAAAGGCAAACTGGCTGACTTAATCGTGATTGATGGCAATCCATTGAAGAACATTCGCGATACCGACAAAGTGGTTTACACCATGGTCAACGGTAAGCTTTACGATGCTGAAACCATGAATGAACTTAATGGTGATAAGAAGAAACGTAAACCGTTTTTCTTTGAAGATAAGTAAGTAATTGTTTTGTTGAAATGACAAAGGGTGTTTCACGTGAAACACCTTTATGATTATGAGTTGGGGCTTAAGTTGAAAAACAAAAATGCAGTGAAAACAACACGCAATGCAGAACAAGGAAATGGATGGACGTTAGTTTCCACAGGGAAAGTCACCGTAGACATAGAATGCGATTCATGGAATGGCTTTATTGATTTATTTCACCATGAAGGAGCTTTAAAAGAAAACAATAATTATGTATTTAGAGGTCAAGCATCTGAAAATTGGTCACTTGAACCTACTTTAAAAAGAGCAATGGGGAATATAGATAAACAAGTTGAACTGAAAGTTTTAGAAACTTTTAAAAAGTACTCTTTAGGCAGAAGAGGACAAAATCCACCTCAACTGAATACAGATGAGTGGTGGGCTTTAGGTCAACATTTTGGATTAAGTACTCCACTACTTGATTGGTCATACTCTCCCTATATTGCAGCCTTTTTTGCATTCAATAGTAACCAAAGCGATACAGAAAATGTCGTTGTCTGGGCATTGTCAAAAAAAGTAAATGAAAAACCTTGTATTGAACAACTCAAAGAAGAAAGACATATCCAGTTTTTATCTCCGTATCTGGATGAAAATAATAGGTTGATTAATCAACGAGGGTTATTTGTCAAAACTCCAGATATGATGTGTATCTCTGAATGGATAGAGTTGATTAAAGAAAACGGAACTATCGATTTAGCAAGAATTTTAATCCCCAAAAGCGAAAAAAAATTTGCATTAGATTCTCTTGATAAAATGAATATTAACGCTTTCACATTATTTCCTGACCTTTCAGGATCAGGAATGTATGCGAATTATGTAAACAACAGGGAACTTACAACTTAATAAGTTCCCAAAAATTAAAAAACCAGAAACTATAAACAGCTCTCTTTGCTTTTATTTCCGACAAAAACATTCTTGAGTATGATCATCCACCATACCCACCGCCTGCATAAAGGCATAACAAATCGTAGGACCAACAAAATTAAAGCCTAACTTTTTAAGAGCTTTTGACATGGCCTGCGATTCGGGCGTTTCGACAGGCACTTCTGTTAGGGATAAAAACTCATTAACGATGGGCTTACCACCGACAAATTCCCATAAGAATTGTGAGAAGTCATTGCCCTGCTCTAAAAAGGCAATATAAGCTTTGGCGTTGCGTATGATGGATTGGATCTTTAACCGGTTACGCACAATACCTTTATCTTGCATTAAGCGCTCAACATCGTCTTCGGTAAATTTAGCAATTTTATATGGGTCGAAATTGGCAAAAGCTTTTTGATAATTTTGCTGTTTCTTCAAAATGGTGATCCAAGACAGTCCCGCTTGTTGTCCATCAAGGCACAGTTTCTCAAACAGCTCTAATGGGTCATAAACCGGACATCCCCAAACCTTATCGTGATATTCCTGATAAATAGGATCTTCACTCACCCAAGCGCAGCGTGTTAATGTCATTTTAAAGTTCCCTTTACGTTCAAGTCGTTCCCATAATAACTATAAGCCAAGATAAAATGAATTGTTCAATGTTATTAAAGGAGCAATACTGCGCACGACAACAGAAGCGTGCGTCCATGTACTGACGACCGTTACATCCTGTAACGGACGGTTGTCATACCGCAGTATTGCTCCTATCAATGTATCAGCCTTATTCAGTACAGGAACTCTAGATTAGATACAGATAATGAATAAACCGACTGTCCGAGGCATGGATGCCGAGGTCAAGCGCCCATGGACGGGTTTACAGCGTGTCGGTGTTTCATTATCTGTATCATTCGACGCACATAACCAACAGGAAACAAATACAAATAAATTTTCCCTTGAGGATCATAAAGCTAGAAAATAACCTACTCAGAACGATACCATGAAGGTATAATCGAAACCATTTTCTACCACTTTATATAGCGACAGTAATGAGCAGCAATCACGATATAAAAACGTTTCAAGGGTTTATTCTCACCCTGCAAGAATACTGGGCGCAGCAAGGTTGCGCTATCATTCAACCACTAGACATGGAAGTTGGGGCTGGAACCTTCCACCCACAAACTTTCTTGCGTTCAATCGGTCCTGAGCCAATGAGCAGTGCTTATGTGCAGCCATCACGCCGCCCTACTGATGGTCGTTATGGGGAAAACCCAAACCGTCTGCAACATTACTATCAATTCCAAGTGGTACTGAAACCGTCACCAGATAACATTCAAGAACTGTACTTAGGCTCACTAAAAGCCTTAGGTGTCGACCCAGAAGTTCACGACATTCGTTTTGTTGAAGATAACTGGGAATCTCCAACACTCGGTGCTTGGGGTCTTGGTTGGGAAGTCTGGCTAAACGGTATGGAAGTGAGTCAGTTCACCTACTTCCAACAAGTGGGTGGTCTTGAATGTAGCCCTGTAACTGGTGAAATCACTTATGGCCTTGAGCGTCTTGCGATGTACATTCAAGGCGTAGACAGCGTTTACGACTTAGTGTGGACGGACGGTCCAATGGGTCGAATCACTTATGGTGACGTATTCCATCAAAACGAAGTCGAACAATCTGAGTTTAACTTCGACCATGCTGACGTTGATTTCTTATTTGCGACCTTCGATAAATGTGAGGAAATGTGCAACAAGCTACTTGAGCTTGAAAAACCACTTCCGCTACCAGCTTATGAGCAAGTGATGAAAGCCTCGCACGCATTTAACCTGCTTGATGCTCGTCATGCGATTTCGGTCACCGAACGTCAGCGCTATATCCTACGTGTTCGCACCATGGCCAAAGGCGTCGCTGAAGCTTACTATGCCGCACGTGAAGCCCTTGGCTTCCCAATGTGTAAGTAATGAGGTAATAAAAAATGAATAAAGAAAACTTACTCATTGAGATTGGTACTGAAGAGCTACCACCAAAAGCCCTTAAAACACTGGCTGAAGCGTTTTTAGTAAACTTTACCGCAGAGCTCGACAAAGCCGAATTAACCTTTGATAACGCTAACTGGTTTGCTGCACCTCGCCGTTTAGCCTTGCGTATCGAAAACTTAGATGTGGCACAAGCCGATAAAATCGTTGAAAAGCGTGGTCCTGCGGTAAGCAGTGCGTTTGATGCTGATGGCAACCCAACGAAAGCCGCTATGGGCTGGGCTCGTGGCAATGGCATTAGTGTTGAAGACGCTGAGCGTCTTGTAACAGACAAAGGCGAATGGCTGCTGCACAAAGCACAAGTGACAGGTAAAGCCACCAGTGAACTAGTCGCTGATATGACTCAACATGCTCTGGATAAATTACCTATTCCAAAACCGATGCGTTGGGGTAGCAACACCACCCAATTTATACGTCCAGTTCATACTGTAACCATGCTTTTAGGTGCTGAATCCATTGATGGCACAGTATTAGGTATCAAGTCAGCACGCACCATTCGTGGTCATCGCTTTATGGGTCAAAGTGAATTTGAACTCAATCATGCTGATGATTACCTACCTACCCTAAAAGAAACCGGTAAGGTAATGGCGGATTACGCTGAGCGTAAAGCCATTATTAAAGCAGGCGCAGAGCAAGCAGCTAAAGAGTTAGGTGGTATTGCAGAGCTGACTGATGAACTGTTAGATGAAGTCGCATCACTGGTTGAATGGCCTGTAGTTCTTAAAGCCAATTTTGAAAATGACTTTTTAAACGTGCCACAAGAAGCCTTGGTGTATACCATGAAAGGCGATCAGAAATACTTCCCTGTATTTGATAACGACGGTAACTTACTGCCGCATTTTATCTTTGTCACCAACATTGAATCGAAAGATCCTCAGCAAATCATTGATGGTAATGAGAAGGTGATCCGCCCTCGCCTTGCTGACGCCGAATTCTTCTTTAACACAGATAAAAAACGCAGCTTAGAATCACGTCTAGAAAGCTTAGAAACCGTGGTATTCCAAAAGCAATTAGGTACACTGAGAGACCGCGTTAATCGTATCAGTGCTCTATCGGGTTACATTGCCGGTTTATTAAGTGCTAACCAAGACGATGCCGCTCGTGCCGGTTTGCTGTCTAAAACCGATTTAATGACCGAAATGGTGATGGAATTTACCGACACTCAAGGCACCATGGGCATGCACTATGCGCGACTTGATGGTGAAACCGAAGCGGTTGCAGTGGCACTTCAAGAGCAATATCTGCCTAAGTTTTCGGGCGACCGCGTTCCAACAGAATTGGTTTCTTGCTCCGTCGCACTGGCTGAAAAATTTGATACGCTTGTGGGTATTTTCGGTATTGGTCAAGCCCCGAAAGGCGCAGCGGATCCATTTGCTCTGCGTCGAGCTGCGATTGGTATTTTGCGCATTATCGTCGAGAACAAACTGCCTCTGGATTTAGTAGATTTGATTGCAAAAGCCGCAGAACTTCATGGTGCAAGCGTTAGCAATGACAATACTCACGATGACGTGCTGCAATTCCTGATGGGACGTTTCCGCTCTTGGTATCAAGATAAAGGCGTAGATGTTGATGTGATCTTAGCGGTACTCGCTCGCACGCCGACTCAACCTGCTGACTTTGATAAGCGTATTTTTGCGGTATCAGAGTTTAGAAAGCGTGAAGAAGCAACGGCGCTTGCTGCGGCTAATAAACGTGTATCGAACATTCTGGCGAAAAATGCGATTGATGGTTCAAATGAAATCAATCAAGGTTTGCTAGCGGAAGATGCTGAAATAAAACTGGCGGCACAATTAGCTGAACTTGAGCCAGCATTAACGCCACTGTTTGCTGAAGGTAACTATGAAGCTGCGCTAAATCAGTTAGCCGCCCTGCGTACTAACGTCGATACCTTCTTTGAAGATGTGATGGTGATGGCGGATGATGAAGCGCTTAAAAATAACCGTTTAGCCCTTCTGAATCACTTACGCACTTTGTTCTTACAAGTGGCGGATATTTCTCTACTGCAATCGTAATTTTTCCTATGGGCATCCACCGATGCCCATTATTTTCGCTTTTGTGTACTGCTTTTGGCTGGGAGATCAATTACGCTATAAAACTCACGTTTATACCCTTCATAATCCCTCTCAGATAATAACTTAAGTTCCTCAGAAAAAGGATGATCTTCAAAATAGAGATCACCAACGTCATCGGGTTTAGCACATTGTTTTGATTTCATATTATAAAGTGGGTCCAAATCTCCCTCTCGATAAATTTGACCAAAGCAAGTAACTTCATTAGGTCCTAATAGTATTTTTACGTCAGCGATCATAAACTCTAGTGCGTCTATACCCTCTTCTAACCGCTCTTTGGGAGTCATAGATTCTATATGAAATTCAAATAGTTGATATTGGTTAGAAACAATGGAGAATGTTTTGGTTCTTGCCGTATGAACTTGTGCAAAGCCATAACTAAAATATCTAAAAACATCAGCTTCAAATGCCTGACACGCCAACATTTTTTTAAAGCCAGCTTGAAATGAGCTACTAACCTCACGAGCCTCTACCCGCTCATATTTACTCTCCGTGTTGTCATCACCAAGTTCCAACACGGTCATATCTCCGTTTGGATCGACAAAGGTATATTTGGACCGAGCTAAATCCCCCCTAAACTGTTCATCAATAAACGCTTCTCCTCTAGCCTGATAATATTTAAGTAATTCTTGCTGTAATGTCGCAGCACCTCGATCTTCAACAATACGAACAAGCTGACCGATTTGCATTTTAGCTCCATTAACTGAGGGGTGACTCTGATTTAACGGTTGTAAAGAAAACTCGGCTACATATCTAGGATCAGTCAAATGGGTTTGAAGCTCTATGTAAGCATTATATCGCTGATAAGCAGGCGTAGTATCATTGGCAAATTGAACTAAAAGCCATTTCACCCTTCGTAATTGATCCTGTTTGAAATATTTTTCCAGAGGAAGACAATCGGCTTTGATTTTCTCAAATTCAGTATCCATAGCAGTGACACTGCCAACGGTAACCCAATCTGAGGTTTCTACCGATTTAGCGATGGATTGTGCGGTTGCTTGTTCAACACCCCCGACATTGTCTAGAACTTGCTCAAGATGAAGTACTTTAAGTAATATGGAACCACTTTTGAAATATTCTAATTTGAAGTGCTCACAATACGCAGGTTTGGCTAGCTCAACTAACTGCTCATAAGCTTGCCGTCTACTTTGTACTGAACGCATATCGTTACCGAAAATAAGTAACAACTCTATGGCTTTATTATGATACTTTTCCTCAAAGGCTACGAGGGCAGCATAAACATCATTACGCACAGCATTTTTATAGCTTTCTGTTAACCCTTGTTGCTGTGAAATATCAGTAAATTTCGACTCAAGCTGTTCTTTTTTAGCTTGTGCTGGTGACTGTTTATCATTGCCTAAATCAATCCCAGGATTAGCGGGATGACCAAGTACGGCTCCTGTGGACATAATTATCCTTGATCACTTCATTTTGCATAAAAATAGCCTATTCAAATTCAGAAATAACAAAATTTGAATAAGATGTATTCTAAATGATAGGCCTGTTCAAGAAATCACATCAACTTGTTTTTATTAAACTTAATTCACAAAAGCTTCAATTGTTGAGCAAAAACCTGCTTCAATACGCAATTCTATTTACGAGGATCGATAACACAAACCATGGCATATCAAATCAATCAAACTGTATCTGCTAATGGTAACCTCGTAGAAATGGGAAATATGGCTACAAAAATTGTCACCGCCATACCAGAGCAACTCCCAGAAGCGCTGGCTAATCAATTAATTACGTTAAGTGCGCAACTTTCTGTAGAGCCCATTATTGCAAGTATCTGTCAGCTTGATCCTTCAGTATTAACTAGCCATGAATGGCAGTGTGCCATGTTCGTGATGCTGAAAGAACTTAAGCATTGTCTATACAAAGATAGTGTGACTCCCTGCACTCACCCTCTTTCAGCTTCTCAGATTAATTTTATTACTTCGTTTACCTATCAACCTCAACTGGCGGTTTTATTGTTACTGTCGGCGAAGGAAGGATTAGGTTTAGATAATTTAATAGACTCAGTGGCTAATTTAAACGCCCCCTCACACTCAATAACAGAAGCTGAGCTGTTATTGTATGTCGTCGAAATTGAACCAAAATTGAACCTCGGTTCAACACAAGCGATTCAAAAGGCTTTGTCTACCTCACCGGATTTAGACGCGATTGATTGGATATTAACGGTAAATACTCGCTTACGTGAGTATATAAGCCGAAAAAGTACTCCCTATGTAGAGCACTACACAGCACATAGTTTTCATTTAGTTGAAACACCTTGGAGTCGTAATCAACAGCTTTGGCATTTACTTTCACAAACGACCGTTTCCACCGTAATGAATAAGCTAAATGCTATGGTCAATCAGGCACAGGTATCACCGCATCATATTGCGAGCTTAAAGCAAGTTACGCGAACACTGTTATCCATAAAAGGCCTACAAGGTGACATGGCAATGGAGCAATGGCTAAAAGACAAAGAAAAGCAGCCAGTAACAGTGCTTGAATCTGGAGTGCTCACTCCAGATTCTCTTCACAGTGACCAAGTGTTGAGATGGGTAAAATGTTGCCAACAATGGAAACAGCCCATTGTTATTCATGCCTTTATAAGCCAGTCACCCCAAGCTATATGTCAAACAACAATAGAAGACATCAAGTATTGGCTAGAAACAGAACCTACACCAGCACTTCATCGCAGCTTGTTGTTTGCTTGCTGCCAATGTGGGCATATCGAGCATCTAAAGTATCTAATAAATACAATTCCACAATGGCAATTACTCAAAGGAGAGAATGGAGAAAGTCTGTTACATCAAGTATGTTGCCATGGTCAACCTACACTCATCCCTGTCTTACTCGCTGCTGGACTTTACCTTGATACTGTTGATGATAAAGGTCATACACCTCTGCATTGTGCCGTTCATTTCGGTAAATTAGATTGCATAGAACAATTGATAAAAGCAGGAGCACGATATGACCAACAAGTTGAAAACAGCTTGCACACTGTTTTCCATATAACAGTATTGGCGAAACAATATCATGTGTTGGAGTGGTTATTATCGCAAGCTAAATTTGCTACGGCCTTGAAGTTATTCAATGCTAACGGCTTATCAGCCGCACACTTAGCCGTAAAATTAGGGGATGAAAGAGCCTTAACTTTATTATGTTTAACCCCCAAGACATCATTACAACTTCACATACAAGCTCAAACTCAACAAGGCTTTAGCTTATTGCATATTGCAATTATTTATCGTCAACAAGCTCTCATTGACACTCTTTGGGACAAAGGCTTAAGAAACATAGAGTCAGGACAAAAAAACTTATTGATGTTGGCGACACAAGCTGGAATGCCCAACCTTATTCACCGGTTGATGAAACACAACCCTGATTTTATAAAGTCAGCCATACTTGAAAACGGGATCACTCCTGTGCATATAGCGGCCAAAAATGATGATTATGAGACGTTAGTTGCATTGCTTAATTATGATGTAGCCATAAATCAAATAAACCAAGCCGCCAATACCTCCTTAGAATTAACCGTTAATCAGCAAACGCTTTATCTCGATGGACAAGTGACTCCACTTCACCTTACTATCGTCAACCATAGCCACAAGGCACTAAAACTATTACTGTCTTTTAAAGTTATGGGTAGCTATAAGCCTGCCATCGATTGTAATCTATCTTTGAAAGACATACATCAATGCTCACCTCTTCATCTTGCCGCCTTAACCGCAAATCAATTTGCAGTGCAAAGGCTACTAAGTTTTGGCGTATGCATTACTCAAGATCTAGTGATCCGCGTAGATAAGCACACAGTGGAGAAGTATTATCCATGGGCCATTACAGAAAGATATTGGCCTCCGAATATAAGCAACCCCATCAAAGCACTATTTAGAGATCACATGAAAAAAACACAGCACTTTGATAGCTTGCCTTACGGTAAGGAGTCCGTTTCCATTCCAGAAACAAAAAAGGGGTCTGATCAGACCCCTTGTGCTCGTCGTCGACGTATACCTCGACGCTTAACTTAATCCGCTAAATTTACACGTCTAAGTTTGCTACGTTTAGTGCATTAGACTCGATAAAATCACGACGTGGCTCAACTTGGTCACCCATCAGGGTAGTAAACAATTGATCAGCACCTACCGCATCTTCAATGGTCACTTGAAGCATACGACGCGTTTCAGGATCCATGGTGGTTTCCCAAAGCTGCTCAGGGTTCATCTCACCCAGACCTTTGTATCGCTGAATGTATAAACCGCGTTTCGCTTCATGCACTAACCAATCAAGGGCTTCAACAAAGTTGACGACGTCTTTACGTTTCTCACCACGTTGAACAAAACCACCCTCTTCGATCAAGCCTTCCATATCCGCTGCAAGGCTAGTAATGGTTTGGTAATCATTCGATTGGAAGAACTCAAAGTTAAACAGGTAATTGGTATCAATACCATGCTTACGAATAGTAAGATTTGGCAAATACGCCTGACGTTCAGAATCAAAAATCACATTGCCCGAGAACAATACGCCACCTGACTCATGGTTAGTTAAATCTTCAACTAAGCTGTTCACCCACTGAGTCATTTTACCTTCATCGCTTAGCAGCGGTTGAACATTGGTTTGATACAACAAACGCTCGGTAATAAAGCTTGGGAAACGCTGATCTAAACGCTCAATGATCTTCTCTACTTGGCGATATTGATTCACCATATTCTCTAATGGCTGACCCGAAATGCCTGGAGCCCCTTGAGTTGGGTGAATGCTGGTACCATCCAATGCCAACGTCGTTAAGTACTGAGTCAACGCCGCTTCATCTTTGATGTACTGCTCTTGCTTACCTTTTTTCACCTTATACAAAGGTGGCTGAGCGATATATACAAAGCCACGTTCAATCAGCTCTGGCATTTGACGGAAGAAGAAGGTCAACAGCAACGTACGAATGTGAGAGCCATCGACGTCAGCATCGGTCATGATGATGATGTTGTGATAACGGGTCTTATCTGGATCGTATTCATCTCGACCAATACCACAACCCAATGCCGTAATTAGTGTCGCCACTTCTTGTGATGACAACATCTTGTCAAAACGCGCTTTTTCAACGTTAAGAATTTTACCTTTTAGCGGCAAAATTGCTTGGTTTTTACGGTTACGACCTTGCTTCGCACTACCGCCTGCAGAGTCACCCTCCACTATGTAAATTTCAGAAAGACCAGGATCTTTCTCTTGGCAATCCGCCAGCTTACCCGGCAAACCACCTAAATCTAATGCACCTTTACGACGGGTCATTTCACGGGCTTTACGCGCCGCTTCACGAGCACGTGCGGCATCGATGATTTTACCGACAATCAGTTTAGCTTCGACAGGGTTTTCTAATAAGAAGTCATTGAGCTTTTCGCTCATGGTTTGCTCAACCGCAGACTTCACTTCGCTAGAAACCAACTTGTCTTTGGTTTGTGAACTGAATTTAGGATCCGGCACTTTAACCGAAATAACGGCGGTTAGACCTTCACGGGCATCATCACCGCTGGCGCTGGTTTTACCTTTTTTATTAAAGCCTTCGCGCTCCATGTAACTGTTAAGGTTACGGGTCAATGCGCTACGGAAACCCGCTAGGTGAGTACCACCATCACGTTGAGGAATGTTGTTGGTGAAACAGAAGATGTTTTCTTGGTAACCATCGTTCCACTGCATCGCCACTTCAACGCCAATACCGTCCTTACCTTCTGCCACAAAGTGGAAGATATCTTTATTCACTGGCGTTTTATTACGGTTGAGATAATCAACGAAGGCGCCGATACCACCATCGTATTTGAAAAACTCATCTTTGTTGTCACGCTCGTCAACCAAACGGATCGCCACACCAGAGTTTAGGAAAGACAGCTCACGAACACGCTTAGCCAAAATATCAAAGTGGAAAAGTGTGTCACTGAAGGTTTCACTGCTTGGCCAGAAACGAATTTCGGTACCGGTTTTATCGGTTTCACCAATGATTTCGATTTCTTTTTCAGGCTCACCCATGTGGTAGAACTGCTCATAAACACTGCCATCACGACGAATGGTTAATTGCAGTTTTTCAGACAACGCGTTTACAACCGAAACACCCACGCCGTGTAGACCGCCCGATACTTTATAAGAGTTATCATCGAACTTACCACCGGCATGCAGTACCGTCATGATCACTTGCGCCGCGGATACGCCCTCTTCAGGGTGAATCGCAACCGGAATACCACGACCGTCATCTTTTACCCCAACACTGCCGTCAGCATGAATGGTGATGGTGATTTCACTACAGTGTCCAGCTAAGGCTTCGTCGATGGAGTTATCGACCACTTCGAATACCATGTGGTGTAGACCTGTACCATCATCAGTATCACCGATGTACATCCCAGGTCGTTTACGTACTGCATCAAGGCCTTTTAGTACCTTAATGCTCGAAGAATCGTAACTATTCTCTGACATATTATTCTCTCAAAAGTTCTAACCTAGAAAAAGCAGTTAGTGACGGTTTTAAACGCAGATAAAATTGTCGCTAGTAAGGCTTGAATTGAAACAAATAGTGGTTCTATTTGTAAAATTCGTAACGAAGCTAGCGTCTATTTTAGCCAGTTTACGAGCGTCAAACCCTCACATTAAAGATAAGATTATCTACCTTCTCTAGCTATTAATGCAGTTAATTTAACGTATTGTGTCTAACTGCTTTTTTTAGGTTTAACCAGTTCACAATGAAGTGGCGTCCTTAACCGTAACATTTCCCTGTTCCATGTGAAACATCTGTGCTGGAGGGCTATGTAACGAATCCGTGATCGCAGTGGGCTCGATGGCAGTAACAAATACTTGTGCCTCGGTTTCTAATAACTGCGATAGTAATAATTGTCGGTGTTTGCTATCTAACTCCGACGGCAAATCGTCAACCAAATACACACTGCTTTTGTCGATTTGCTGTTTTAATAATTTACCTTGTGCAATACGAAGCGCGCACACAAGTAACTTTAATTGACCTCGAGATAACGCATCTTGTACCGGCAGATTGCCTACCCGTAATCGTAAGTCAGCTTTATGAGCACCACTGCTGGTGTGACCGGCGGCTAAATCCCGCTGATATTGACTGTAAAGCACGGTAGCATAAGGGGTTTTCTTATCCCAACCTTGAGTAAAACTGACCTTAACTTCGACCTGAGGTAAAAACTTATCAATTATACCTGTTAACACCGCATTTAACGAGTCAACATAGTGATTTCTGATCTCTGTGACAGCTTCAGTATAACGAACCAATTCCGCATCCCAAACCTTTAACGTTTCTTGACTGGCTTGTTGTTTAAGTAATTGATTACGTTGTTTGAGAATACGCCTGACATTCCCCCACACGCCGTGGAATTTATGATCGGAATGAAACGCCCCCCAATCGATAAACTGACGTCTGGCTTTTGGACCTTCAAACAATAAAGAAAAGCTTTCTGGGGTAATGACTTGAATAGGCAGGGTTTCAGCAAGCTCAGATAAACGTTTTAATTTTTCGCCTTGTAAGCGAACGTCAATATCACCATTGCGATAACGCCTTAAGCCTAATTTCATCTTACCTTCTGGCTGATTGAGCTCAGCAAACAAGGTCAGTTCATTGGTTTCGTATTGAATAACCCGCTGGCTCAGGTGACTGCGAAACGAGCGCCCCATACCCAAAAAATAAATGGCTTCTAAAACACTGGTTTTGCCGCTGCCATTTTCACCACAAATTAAATTCAACCCAGCATCAAATTGCAGCCGAGCCGATTTAATATTGCGAAATTGATGAATGTGTAGCTGAGATAAACTCATACAACCAATGTACCTGATGTGTGAATGTTAGTCCTCACAAAGGTAGGAATAATGCGATAAGACAATCGTCCGTTACAGGATGTAACGGCCGTCAGTACATGGATGTACGCTTCCATTGGCGTTCGCATTATTACGCACTTATTTCTGATAACAGACTTCACACATAGAGTAATAATGAAAATTACAAACGCATTGGCATCACCACGTACATGGAATCTTCTTCCTCGTGGTTTTCGATAAGGGCGCTGGAGTTGTTATCAATTAAGGTGATACGCACATCTTCAGCGCGAATATGGTTGAGCACATCTAACAGATAACTGACGTTGAAACCGATTTCGAGTGGATCATTGTCATAATCAATATCCACCATTTCTTCGGCTTCTTCTTGCTCTGGATTATTGGCGGTAATTTTCATCAATCCAGATTCAAGTCCAATGCGTACACCACGGAATTTCTCATTCGATAAAATAGAGGCGCGCAATAAGGCTTGTTTTAAGGCATTACGACTGGCAATCACCACTTTAGTCCCGCCTTTGGGCAGCACCCGTTGATAATCAGGGAAACGACCATCCACCAGTTTACTGGTAAATACTGCCGTTTCAGTGGTAATGCGAATGGCATTATCACCAACGGCAATGGTGACATCTTTGTCTTCATCATCTAACAAGCGAAGCATTTCCATCACCCCTTTACGAGGCACAATCACCTGTTTTTCAGGTAACGACGCTTCTACGGTTTTGTGGCTCAACGCCAAGCGGTGACCATCAGTAGCAACCGCACGCAAAACACTGCCATCGGTTTCCATTAACAAACCATTGAGGTAATAACGCACATCTTGGTTCGCCATCGAAAATTGTGTCGAATCAATCACCGTTTTTAACGTACCTTGTTTAAGACTGAATTCAATATCAGCATCAAAGCTCTCGACGTTCGGGTATTCATCAGCCGGTAATGTCGCTAATGAAAAACGGCTTCGTCCACAGCGAAGCAAGGCTTTACCTTCTTGAAGTTCAAAATGAAGTTCGGTTTGCTCAGGAAGAGATTTAACAATATCTAATAGCTTTTTGGCAGGAACGGTTATGCGTGACTCTTCAACGTCTGTATTAAGGGTTGCTTCACCTACGAGTTCAACTTCTAAGTCAGTACCTGTGACTCTAAGTGAGTTACCACTTATCTCCATCAAAACATTAGACAGAATAGGCATATTACTTCTTTTTTCTACTGCACCACTCACTAATTGCAGCGGTTTTAATAGCGCGTCCCTATCAATAGAAAATTTCATATGTCTAGCTCCCTGATGGTTACCTTAAAGCGTTTGAATTTTATATGCCGAGATCAGCAAAGTAATTCTATTATTATTCAATTAAATCAGAAACACTAGCCTAACTGGATTTCTGCTTTCAAAAGCGTCCACTTTGCCAACAATCTTCAGTTATTTATGACGATAACGTACGGATCAAATTGGCGTAGTCTTCTTTGATATCGTGACTTTCTTCTCTAAGCTGGGCAATCTTACGACACGCGTGTAACACTGTCGTATGGTCACGTCCACCAAAGGCATCACCGATTTCAGGCAAACTTTGGTTGGTCAGCTCTTTGGCTAACGCCATCGCCACTTGACGAGGTCTGGCAACACTGCGAGAACGACGCTTGGACAGCATATCCGCCATCTTAATTTTGTAGTATTCCGCAACCGTCTTTTGAATGTTATCAACCGTCACTAACTTTTCTTGTAATGCGAGCAAATCACGTAAGGCTTCACGCACAAAATCAATGGTGATCGGACGACCCGTAAAGTTGGCATTAGCAATCACGCGGTTAAGTGCGCCTTCAAGCTCACGAACGTTTGAGCGTAAACGTTTAGCAATAAAGAACGCCACTTCATCAGGCAGTACGATGCCGCTTTCTTCAGCTTTACGCATCAAAATCGCCACACGAGTTTCAAGCTCAGGTGGCTCAATAGCAACAGTTAGCCCCCAACCAAAGCGGGATTTTAGACGATCTTCCACACCGTCGATCTCTTTCGGGTAGCGATCTGAAGTAAGGATGATCTGATGATTACCTTCAAGCAAGGCATTAAAGGTATGAAAGAATTCTTCTTGTGAGCGATCTTTATTGGCAAAGAATTGAATGTCATCAATGAACAAGGCATCGACACTGCGATAATAACGCTTAAAGTCTTCAATGGCGTTATTTTGCAACGCTTTTACCATGTCTTGCACAAAGCGCTCAGAGTGCATATACACCACTTTGGCATCGGGCTTATTTTTGATGATGCCATTGCCCACTGCATGTAAAAGATGAGTTTTACCTAAACCAGTACCGCCATATAAAAACAGTGGGTTGTAGGCACCACCGGGATTTTCAGCCACTTGCAACGCCGCTGCTTTACCCAATTGGTTAGACTTACCTTCAACGAAGTTATCAAACTGATACGTTGGGTTAATATTACTGCGGTGATTAGGGTTAGCACTGCTCTTTTGAGGTGATGCCGCAGGGTTGGTTGCTTTGGGTTTAACCGTAGCTTTAGGCTCAACTGTAGGCGCGGCACTCACAACAGGTGTTGCTTTTACCGCAGGTTTACTGCCGATATCAAAGCGCAATTTGGGCGCATCACTGCCCATTTGCTCGATAAAAAATTGGTTAATGAGGCTGAGGTATTTGTCTCTAACCCAATCCAGCACAAAGCGGTTTGGCGCGTACAACACCAAGGTTTCCCCATCCATTTCAGCTTGTAACGGTCGGATCCACATACTGAACTGCTGAGCCGGAAGCTCATCTTGCAGTCGTCCGATACACTGTTGCCAAAGCGAAACTGCCAC